>JAYTGR010000053.1:0-7586 GCA_043733205.1 Chthonomonadaceae bacterium | reverse complement strand
GCCCCGTCTACTACGGCGACAACAAAATGTTCGACCAGTACGACGACCGTATCGATACGCTGTCGCGCGGATTTCTCGGCCTGACCGTCGCCTGCGCCCGCTGCCACGACCACAAGTTCGATCCTATCACTCAGAAAGACTACTACGGTCTCGCGGGAATCTTTGCCAGCACCGCGTATGTCGAGGTGCCCTACACTCCGCCGACGACGGGAGTTCAGACCGCTGGGAACGCCCCGGTCACCAATCGCCAGGATCTGATCGGCGCCAAAGCGGCGGAGGTCGATAAGTTCACCGACGAACAGCTCGCCGATCTGCGCAGTCGGTACCTGCCGCAGACCGCGCGCTACATGACCGCTGCCTGGAAACTGCTCAATCTCCGCAGAACCAATCCCAAATTGACCACCGAGCAGTTCGCAGGCACCGAGAAGCTGGAGATGCTCGTCCTGGACCGGTGGTTAAAATATCTCGCCGCAGCGAAAGACCATCCGGCTCTGGCCGACTGGCAAAAGACGGTACAGCAGTTCGACACCCATGCCGACCTCTCCGCCTCCGAGACGGCAGCGGCTCAGGTGAACAGGGCGGCGGACGCCTTTCAGAGCAGCCTGCTGGACATCGTCAAAAGGCGCAGGGACAAACAGCCGCAGCCTGCATTGACGAAGGCAGAGACGGCCGAAGCCGAGGAGATCGTGGGCGGTGAAGGCGTTCTGACCCTGCCTAAAGACCAGTTCGATAAACTGCTGGTCGGAGACCCTAAAGTCCACTACGCCACCATCAAGGGCCAGCTCGAACGGCTGAAGATGGGGCCGTTCATCCATTCTCTCACCGAAGGTCCGAAACCGGGCAACGTCACCGTGCTCCTGCGCGGCAATCCCGAAGCGCCGGGAGAAGATGCGCCGCGTAAGTTCCTGACGATCCTGGCAGGCGCCGATGCGCCCGTCTTCACCAAGGGCAGCGGCCGGCTTGAACTCGCGAATGCGATTGCGGATAAGAACAATCCTCTGACAGCGCGTGTGATGATCAACCGCATCTGGCAGCATCACTTCGGCGTCGGGCTTGTCCGTACGGCCAGCAACTTCGGTATGCTCGGCGAACCGCCCACCCATCCGGAACTCCTCGACTATCTCGCGAAGCAGTTCATGGATCAAGGCTGGTCGATGAAGGCGATGCACCGGCAGATCATGCTCTCGGCCGCCTATCAGATGAGCAGTGCGCGGAACCCACACAACGATGAGATCGATCCGGACAACCGCTATGTCTGGCGTGCAAGCCGCCGCCGCCTGGAGATCGAAGCGTGGCGCGACTCGATGCTGGCCGTCACGGACAAACTGGATCTGACCATCGGCGGTCCCTCCGTTTCGCTCTCCTCAGCGGACAACCATCGCCGCACCTACTACGCCGCCGTCAGCCGCCACGATCTCGACGCGATGCTGCGCCTGTTCGACTTCCCAGACCCCAACGCGACCACCGATGCACGCATGGCGACGACCGTGCCGCTGCAGCAGCTGTTCGTGCTCAACAGCGAATTTATGATACAGCAGGCGAAAGCGCTCGCAGCGCGTCTGCATGCCGATCCTGCCGCCACCGATCTCGACCGCATCCGGCAGGCCTATCTGCTGGTCGACAGCAGACCTCCGACCGAGGCGGAGATAGCGCTGGGCCTGGCCTTCCTGCAGATGCCGAAAACCGCGATTGCGCCCGATACCGGCGGAGGGCTCCCATCCGGGACGCCCCAGACAGCGCCTGTCCCCGCAGCGGCAAAGCCTGCGCCGCCGAGGCCCGCCCTTTTGACGCGCTGGGAAGAGTACACACAGGCTCTGCTGAGCGCCAACGAATTTCTGTACGTAGACTGAAACCCAATCGCATCTAAAATGCCGGAAACGAGAACAAACGCGATGACCAAGGCTCCTGACGATAAGCTGATAGTTACCCCCGATGAGACACTGCCCACGCGGCGCGACATGCTCTGCCGCATCGGAGGCGGGTTCGGCGCGCTGGCGCTCAGCAGTATGCTGACCTCCGTCGCCGGAGCATCGACGAATGCCGCTCCTGCGGCGGCAGCGGGCGGCGTTCGTAAGAGCTATACGCTGGATACGCGGCCTCCCATGTTTCCGGCGAAGGCGAAGCGCGTCATTTTCCTCTTCATGAACGGCGGACCTTCGCATGTCGATACGTTCGATCCGAAGCCGTCCCTCGCGAAGTATGCGGGTCAGAGCCCCGATCCGATCAAGATCGGCGGCAAGAAAAACTCGGGGCTGCTGATGGCGTCCCCCTTCAAGACCGCGCGGTATGGAAAGAGCGGCATCGAGGTTTCGGAACTCTATCCCGAAGTCGGCAGCTGCATCGACGATATCTGCGTTCTGCGCTCGATGTATACCGACAATCCCAACCACGAGCCCGCGCTCATGATGATGAACTCGGGCAATATGCAGCCGATCCGCCCCTCGCTCGGCTCCTGGATCACGTATGGGCTCGGCACGGTCAATCAGAATCTGCCCGGCTTCGTGGCGCTCTGCCCCGGCAAACCGGTCGTCGGCCCGCAGCTCTGGAGCAACAGCTTCCTTCCGGGGATCTATCAGGGCACCCACATCAACAACCGGGAGACCGACCCGAAGAAGATTCTGCGCAACGTGGAGAACCGCTATCTCAATCCGACCGATCAGCGCGAACAGCTCGACCTGATGCAGCAGATGAACCGGATGCACCTGAATCAGCACGACCACGACCCGCAGCTCGACGCGCGCATCTCCGCTCTGGAGCTGGCGTTCCGTATGCAGTTCGAGGCGCAGGATGCGTTCGACATCGGTAAGGAGTCCAAGGCGACCCGTGAGATGTACGGCGAGGGCGAGTTCGCAAACGCCTGCCTGATGGCGCGCCGGCTGGCGGAGCGCGGGGTGCGCATCACGCAGATCTACTACGGTGACGGCCAGCCCTGGGACGACCATTCCGACATCCTGAACCACCGCGATCATGCGAAGAAGAGCGACAAACCGATTGCGGCGCTGCTGAAGGATCTGAAACAGCGCGGAATGCTCGACGACACCCTGGTCATCTGGGGCGGCGAGTTCGGCCGCACTCCGACGTCGCAGGGCGCGAAAGGGCGTGACCACCACAGCACCGGCTTCTCGATGTGGATGGCGGGCGGCGGCGTCAAAGGCGGGCTCGCCTACGGGGCCACCGACGAGTTCGGCTTCAACGCGGTCGAGAACCCCATGCACGTTCACGACCTCCACGCCACGATCCTGCACCTGATGGGCATGGACCATACCAAACTCACCTATCGCTACAGCGGCCGCGACTTCCGCCTGACCGACGTCCACGGCGTCGTCCAGAAAGACATTATCGCCTGATCGGCCAATCGATGTCAGGGACGACGAATCCGAGGGCGAGGGTTAAAGTGCGACAGCTATGGCCGTGTTTGATAGGGATGGGTGCGATAACGATGGTGTGCAGCGCGGGCGCTCAGCCTCATAATGTGCCGCCGAAACTGAACCGAGTCGTGGAGACGCGGTTCGAACTCCACGGCGTTGTTGGAGAGTATCTCGATTCGGTGACGCGCAGCTGGCTCCTGAAGATGCCGGATGCGAATCCTGCGGTATTGGAAATGATGCAGGATCGCGACAAGACGCCTCCTCGGGATCTTCTGCCCTGGTCCGGCGAGTTTGCAGGCAAATACCTCACCGGCGCCGTACAGGTTCTTCGTCTCACCCACGATCCTGCGCTGAAAGCCTGTCTCACCCACTATGTCGCGAAGCTGGTCAGTCTGCAGGCCGAAGACGGCTATCTGGGTCCCTTTCCTGCTGACAACCGCCTCGAAAGCAGGGGCGGCACCTGGGATGTCTGGGGGCACTATCATGTCATGCTGGGGCTGCTATTGTGGTACGAGGATACGCGGGACGAGGCGGCGTTAAGCTGCGCGGTGAGGATAGGCGACCTGCTGTGCCGCAGGTTTCTCCACACCGGTAAGCGCATCGTGGATACAGGCAATTCGGAGATGAACCTGTCGGTGATTCACTCTCTATGTCTGCTTTACGAGGTGACACATACGGAGACCTACCTCGCCCTTGTGTGGCAGATCCTGGAGGAGTTCCAGGACAAGAACGCGGGAGACTACCTGCGTGTGGCGCTGGCCGGGAAAGAGTATTTTGAAGGACCGAAGCCGCGCTGGGAGAGCCTGCACTCCCTTATGGGCATAGCGGAACTCTACTTCATCACGGGCGATGAGGACTGCCGAAAAGCCTACGAGCAGATCTGGTGGAGTATCGTGAAGCTGGACCGCCATAACAACGGTGGTTTCTCCTCCGGCGAGCAGGCGCAGGGCGACCCTTATCACCCCGGCGCGATTGAGACCTGCTGCACGGTTGCCTGGATCGCGATGAGCGTCGATATGCTGCGCATGACCGGCAGCTCGATTGTCGCGGACGAACTGGAGCTCTCCACCCTCAATCAAGTGCTGGGCTATCAGCACCGTTCCGGCGCGTCCTGCTCCTACGACACTCCTATGGACGGCGTCCGACGTAACAGTACGGACGAAATCGGCTTCCAGATTCGGCCCGGCAGCGAACAGGTAAACTGCTGCAGCGCGAATGCGCCGCGCGGCCTCGGGATGATCGGCGACTGGGCATTGATGACCGACGGCTCCGACAGCCTGACGCTGAACTGGTATGGCCCCTCCACCCTGACCTCACACATCCACGGCAGGGCTGTTACCCTCTCCCAGCGGACCGACTATCCGCGTCAGGGCGCCATCACCCTGCACGTCTCGCCGGAACATGAGCAGCGCTTCACCCTCAATTTGCGAATTCCCCATTGGTCGGCTCATACGACCGTTCGAGTCAACGGCAAGCTGATTCCGCACATAAGTCCGGGCGCGTACTGCAGTCTGCTCCGCACCTGGAAACCGGGAGACATCGTGCAGATCGGCCTCGATATGTCGCCCCACTTCTGGGTCGGGGAGCGGGAGTGCGCAGGGAAGACGTCGATCTACCGAGGCCCCTTGCTTCTCGTCCTTGAAAGGCCGGTATCTCCGATGACTTACAGTCCGCAGTGGAAGCGTTCCGGCGACCTCATGGTGGTAAAAGAGCCAGCCGCATCCGTTGAAACGACCTTCGAAGGCACCTCGCTTCTCTGGAACGGCCGCTTTTTCGACGATGCTGGCCAGGCTCTGGTCATTGTCGACGGTCGTGAGACTGCAGTCGTAGACCAGTACGGCCCCGAAAGAGGCACCCCCTTCCTGTGGGAAAAGCATGGGTTAGCGCCGGACCATCACACCGTCAAAATCACACTCTTGGAAAAAAAGAATACCGCATCGAAAGACCGCTGGATCAACGTCAGCAGCCTTGGGTCTCCCCCGCCGATCGAAAAGGTTCTCGATGCATCGAACCTGCACGGTCATCTTTTGCCTGCAAGCCGCACTGCCCCCCCCCAGGTTCTTGTCGAATACACCGCAGCCGACGGATCCAAGTTCCGACTCCATGATTACGGCACCGCAGGCCAAGGCAGCGCATCCTATGTCTCCTGGCTCAATGTCCGCAGCATCTCCCCTGCACCGTTTTCGAGGGCCAATCCTCTTCGCTCCAGCAGGATGGTGACGCAGCATGGCCGAACTTTAGACGGGAGCAGAAGCATACCTATATCCCTCTCGACAGTATCCCCTTCGGTCCTTCCTGGCGGGTGACCTGCTGTACACCCTCTTTGCTGGCGTGAAGATCGTTGACCTGCGATACTCCACAACAAATGTCCGTTAAATCTAAAACTATTGGATTTCGGTGCCGGAACCTGCTCTCTAACAGGCATTGTGTGCCTTGCCTCCGTGACATCCCCGCCCCTAAAGGAGCGGTCTGTCATTGGCAAGACCCCTAAAGGGGCCTGGGACCGACGAAAACGGGACTTTCCCGCAAGCGTGAAGACAGACGCTCACCCTCATTGGTGGAAGACGGATAAAACTGCCAGCCATCCCAGACCCATTTATGGGTCTTACGAAAACAGGCCGCTCCTTTAGGGGCGGCCTGTATTTCAAGGCCACAACGAGGCACATGACAGGATTCGGGCTTACGGACCTTGAACGTCAGCAGTATCCTAAGTCGCATCAAGGTGAAGTACGGTGCTCGCTTGAATGGGTACTGTGTCTATAGAGGCAATGCTCACCTTGACATCCATCGGGCCAGTGGCCACGTTCAGTAATTTGAAGGTACCCGTGGTTTTTTTGTCTGTAATGCTTACTTTTGTGGGCGCGGCGTTGTTATCGGGAGATTTCAGAACGGCCGACGTAGAGCTGCCATTGTAGGACAGCGTCAATTCACCATTCACGGCTTTCACGGTGCGCCAGCGCAAAGTGATGACATTTTTGGCTATGTTCCCTACCGTCAATTTACGCGGACGCGGGATATCCGTCAAAATGCCTGGTGAAGACGGAGCGTACATAACGGTTTCGCTCTGAACGAAAGTTCCTAATATTGTATCACTCGTACTATAATAGTAATTAAGAGTAACCTTGGTTGGATTTGGGAGGACTGGGACGGGCGGAATCCCGATATAAATGACCGTAAACGTTTGAGGTTCATCATTCGAGTCAAAATCGAACTTAATGTTCCGAAAAGGCCCAGTCGCACTGGTGCCATTAGAGCCAGCGACAACGAAATTTGCGTTGTCAGTTTGTACGTTGACGTATTGATCTTGATCGATAAAGGGAGCACTGATTTCTACATCGAACATTGTGACAGACGGATCCATCGTCCCAAAAGCCATTTTTGGGATAGAAGTCGCGATCCGAATGGCCTGACCGACGTTGAATATGGTCGCTTTATCGTGTGCATGGCCGACAACAACGTCATGTTTCGCTGCCTCGATTGCTTCTTCGATTTGGTGCAAGTTGCTGGGGTCTTTCACATCCTGATTGTCATGCGGCATGTTCTTCTCCTTAAAATTCCATTTCGAGCATTCCACACTGATACCGCCGTAGAACGTTTGTGAAATGTCGTGTAATGCTATCATATCAATATTGTGGCGATCTGTCAAGCATAACCCTTACAAGCGTAGTCCAGTGTCTCGATGACAGTGCGAGCCTGCGCGGACTTTGTTGCGTTCTCGAATTCGTGGTCCGTCAATTGGAGGCGCAGGACGTCCAAATGCTCATCGTACTCTTTGCGTTCGACAGGGGGATAAGGCGTATCCACGGCAGCCAGCACTACCTCGGTTGCTGTCCACAGCTGGACGGCACGCGGTAGGTCGCCTTGACACTGGGCGATCTTGGCGAGACTGGAAAGCGGATAGATGCAGTCGCTCACGTCACCGAGATCCTGCCGCAGACGGAGATTTTGGACCAGCATCGCCTGCGCGGTTTCGTTGTCGCCCATGCGGTGGATGACCTCCGCAAGATTGCCCTCGACGACTGCGACATAGGCGGGGATGCCCAGCTGTCTGAGCTGCGTCAGGCACTCTTCGAACAGCATACGCGCCTCCTTGTAGTTCTCGGTGCGCATGGCGAGCGTTCCAAGATTGTTCGAGGCGCTGGCGATATTAGCGGTATCGCCGAGGTCACGGAAAATCTGCAGCGCCCGCTCCCAATTGACGCGTGCGCCTACATCGTT
>JAYTGR010000052.1:0-2742 GCA_043733205.1 Chthonomonadaceae bacterium | reverse complement strand
TGGACAGACGGACGCGCAGCGTGAGGAGGCTCTGCGGGAGACCGTGCGTGTGCAGGTGACCGCGCTGCAGAAGGAGTATGCCGCCGGAGCCGTCGCCCGCGCCCGCAGCGCCGGACGCAAAGTCGTCTCCGGAACGCTCACCCTGCACGCGACACTGCCGGAAGGCGAGCCCGATCCTATCACCGCCGTCACCTATATGGCGGACGGCCGATTCATCGCGGCGCAGGACACCGCGCCGTTTATCTATCTGTGGAACACACGGAACGTGGAGGACGGTGAGCATGTGCTGGAGATCCGGGCTGTGAACCGTAATGCGCGCCCCGTGACGCGGGTGCGCGTCCTGGTAGTGGTACAGAACAGACCTCTGCCCCCTGCTACTTCTGGCGCTTCCAGGCCTCCCAGTCCGCCGTTGTCGCCCTGACCATCGCCTGCGCCGCCGTATCCAGCCATTTCCCCTTGCGTTTCTGCAGATCCCGCAGGATCTCTTTGGCGATGCCCCGCGTCCCGAGATGGATATTGGCGGTCTCCCAGCCCATGGCGTGGAGCAGTTCCGTCTCCGCCCGCTCTTCCGGCAGCGAGGCCAGTTCGACCCGCGCGCAGTCCGGGGCCAGCCGCCGCACGATCCAGTGGCCCTGCAGCTGCACGTAGGGGTCTGCTGCGCGCACCGCCCGGTCCAGGATCGTCTGATAGAAGATCTCCGGTGTGTCCAGCGTGCTGCGCGCCCAGGTCGCAGGGGAGGGGACGAGGGCCTTCGCTTCCCGCGCGAATTTGCCGCCCTGCCAGTCTCCGATGGCGACGTAGCGGGGAAGTCCCAGGTTGCCCAGCCCTGCGACGCGGTGTTTCACGACATATGGCATGCCTGCGGCGGGCAGGACATGCTCGATCGCGTTCAGCGCGGTTTCCGGAGCCCCGAGCCTGACATCCGGCAGTGCGTTCAGCTTGTGCCAGTAAGCGACCGGCTCCCGCAGAGCGACGAAAGCGATGCTACGCAGCCAGGTATGGTCTTCAGCGAGAACGAAAGGCCGTCCGCCGGCCTTCAGACCGGCGCGGTAGCCCGCGAGAATCGCGTCGCCTGCCGCTACGCACTCCACACACAGCTGGCTGGCCTCGATGGCCAGATAGGCGCTGGTGGTCAGACGCACCAGATCGTTGGTGTAGGGCAGATGGGCCGCCGCATCGAAATCGTTTACTCCCCAGACCAGCCGTCCCTCCCGATCACGCCAGGTGCCGAAGTTCTCCACATGCAGATCCCCGACCGAGAGCACCGTGGGTGCAGACGCCATCTCGTGGCAGACGTCGGGCCAGACCTGCATCCAGCGATAAAAAGTGGAGCGCAGGAACGGGAATGCTCCGGTCGCCATCTGCTGATGTTTGAGATCCAGGTCCGCCGCGACCAGAGGGGTAAAGGTGCCAAGCCACTGCTCGTAGAGCGTGGTCGACTTGCGGATGTTCACGGGGCGCCGTCCTTTCAATATAGAAAACAGGTGCGGTAAAATGTTAAGAGAATGTTAAGACGGAGGTAGTATAGAGTCTGCGAGTCGTTACTGTCAAGTTTTGCGCGGGAGGGGTCTGTGGATAGCGATCTGTTTTTCGGGTATCGTATCGATCCGCTGTCGATCGGTGGTAAAGGGGCTGTCTTACTGCTGGCGGTGCTGCTCAGCGGGCTGATCGGTCTGGAGCGGCAGTGGCATGGGAATCCGGCGGGACTGCGCACGCATATTCTGGTCTGTGTCGGTTCGACGATCCTGACGATGACCTCCGTCGAGATTGGGCTGGGGGTGCGGGGTGGAATGCGGGGTGATCCCGGTCATATCGCCGCGCAGATCGTTTCGGGGATCGGATTTTTGGGGGCAGGTGCGATCCTCCGCGACGGTGCGACGGTGCGCGGCCTGACCTCCGCCGCCAGTATCTGGACCACCGCTGGTATCGGAATGGCGCTGGGGGCCAGTCCGCGCCTCGGCGAGCTTGCGCTTCTAACGACCGTGATCGTGCTGATCACACTGACCGTGGTGCAGCGCCTGGAGCATCTCCTCAAGATCACGCAGCCGGTCCAAAGCATCGACATCGAACTGAAGGAGACTGCCGAGAGCACGGCTCACCTGCTGGAACTGCTCTGTGCGCAGGGCTTCATCGTCTATGGCATCACCAGTTCCCCCGGCGACGCCTCACTCCACAAAAACGCAATGGGCACGACGCGCCTGATGCGCCTGCGGGTGCAGGTACCGCGCACATTTAACCGCGAAAAGTTCAACCTGCTCCTCACCACCACCGAAGGCATCGTCTCTTTCCACATGGAGTGAAGACGATGCTGTTCCCTGCTGTAACAGCTTAATGGGCAGACGGGAGAACCCCCCTGTCCTGCAAACATTCAGGGTACACTGTTCCTGCATGAGCAGCGCCTGCCGGCAGACTGCACCCTGCCGCCTATGCAGGAGGAAATCGCCTCTATCTCGCGCTGTCGAGATAGAGATTTTGCATTTTAGTCGTCTGTCCAGATACGCTTCCCCGGTGTTTGCAGGCAGTTCAGGCTTCATATTGTTTCGGCAGGCGTCGCTGTCAGGGTCACTACGGTGTCTGCGGCATAGGTCGCCGCTGCCGGACTGGCTGTCACGGTGCCTTTGCCCGTAGTGAGGAGGGTCAGTTTGTACATCGTCGATGTGCCCCCGCCGCCAGTTCCGCCTCCCCCGCTGCCTCCGCCGGCGACGGTCCTGATGGTGACAGGCATGCTCGCCTGCCCGCCCA
>JAYTGR010000051.1:0-2742 GCA_043733205.1 Chthonomonadaceae bacterium | reverse complement strand
ATTTGATCTCAATCGAGGCGAATATGTGAAGCGTTAATTGTTGCGGGTGTCCTAAGTGATCTTGTTTGTCTGCACGCGGAGAGCAGGATGAGCTGCATGCCTGGATCCGGTGCCGCGAACTTGATTATAGGATCCCACGATCTCGCCGAGAGAACTGCGAACCAGGTCACACAAAAAGGTGATCTGCATCACATCGTCCGTGTGGATTGGCGGGAAAAGAAGCTTTGAGCGTATGGGGGCAGAATTGACAGTCGAAGAAGCCTGTGTTACAATTCTCAAGGACTCTTATAGGGACAGACTTGCCCGTGCAGAAGCGGAAGGGAGTATCGCGAACGGCAAAAAGTCTCCTGGCTGGTGAACGGTCGGCCTGCTGTTCCCTGCGTCCCTGGGAAAACCGGAGGGCCGCACGCACTTTCCGGAGCACAGCATCCCCGCCCCTGCGGGATTCATGAGGTTAAGACATTGGAAGAGAGAGATTTACAAGACCCCGCCGTTTCGGCGGATTCGGACAGCGCCCCATCCTCTGCACGCACTGGCAGCGCCGGCGATTCGGAGCCAAAAACGACGGCCGTCGCCCGCCGCCGTGTGGCGAGTCCCAATCCACGCAGTGCGGCGAGCCACTTTACGCGCGGCGAGACGCATCGCCGAATGGGCCGATACCATGCCGCGATTCTGGAGTACCGCAAGGCGGTCGAACTCGCGCCGGACATCCCCTACTATCGGTACAAGCTCGGCGACTGCTATGCGGCAGCGGGGCTCGGCGGCAACGCTCTGAAAGAGCTCGAAATCGCACGCTGCCTCGCGCCGACCGACGGCTTCTACCATTTCTGGCTCGGTGACGTCTATGCGCGGCTGGGCCGTCCGCAGGAAGCCATCGATGCGATGCAGCAGGCGACGCTCTACGCGCCGGACGACGCCTACTTCAGTATCCGGCTTGGCATGGCCTACTATCAGGCGTGCGCCCTGCAGGAGGCTGCCGACGCCTTTCGCAATGCCGTCTCCCTCGAACCGGACAACGCTTCCTATCACTGTCTGCTGGGAGATACCTATGTGCGTCTGGGCTATGAGCGCGAGGCCCTGATGCATTTTCGTATGGCCGGTCGCCTGGACCCGTACGACGCCGCTTATGTCGAGCGTGCCCGCCGCATCGTCGCGCTGGAGCCGGTTCCGATAGAAGGGGAGACAGAGTAGAGGCTATGTACGAAAAGTCACTGGAAGACGATGCGCGCCTGGACGCAGTACAGCGCGAACTGCTGGCGATTACCTGGCGCATGCTGGATGCGATCCATACCGGGAACGCGGAGATCTACGGCGAGATGTGTACGGAAGATCTCTCCTGCTTCGAGGATGTCTGCGTCTATCGCATCGACGGCCTGAAATTTCATCTGGATCTCATCCGGCAGATGGCCCAGAATCCCGCGCTGCAGCCGACACGCTTCGACATTCTGACGCCGCGCATTCAGGTCTACGGCACGACCGGCATCGTCACCTACACGCGCCTTATGACCTACGATGACGCCGGCAAACCGCGCTGGACGACCTCGAACGAGACACGTGTCTTTGTACACCGGGAAGACGGCTGGAAAATGGCGCATTTCCACCGCTCCCTCTAAAGGCTGTTCCCCATGAATATCGTCAGACTGCCCTTCGTGTTCGATCCGCCCGCCCTGAAGGCTGATCTCGCGCGCATTCGGCCCGAAGAATGGATTCGGCATTTCAACAATCTGATCTTCGAGGGCGACTGGAGTGGGGTGGCTCTGCGTTCCGTCGGCGGCGCGTCAGGAACCCTCTACAGCGGCCTCGATACGCGCAGCGCCGTTGAGAATACCCCGATCCTGGACCGCTGTCCTTACCTGTGCCAGACGCTGGAAACTTTCCAGTGCCCCCTGCAGTCCGCGCGGCTGCTGAAGCTCGAGCCGCGCTCGCATATTCACAAACACAGCGATCCGTTCCTGGGCTATGCAGACGGAGAGGTCCGGATGCACATTCCAATCCAGACCGATGCGGAGGTCCGGTTCTATCTGGAGGGCGAACGCGTGGTGATGCAGGAGGGCGAGTGCTGGTATCTGAATCTCTCCCGGCCCCACTGGGTAGATAACTTCAGCGACATCGCGCGCGTCCATCTGGTGATCGACTGCGAGGTCAACGACTGGCTGACCGCTCATTTCCCTGCCGGAATGCCCGAGATACGCCGCATGCAGCAGATCTAAACCGGGCAGACAGAGCAGCGCCCGCCGTTCCTCTTTGGCCGAGGACGCGCCTGCGGCACCGGAATTTCGTATTGGATGGACTGGAGAGAGGCGGTCAGCGCTGCAGCCGGGAGGGAGACACTGCATGGAAGAGCGAGGCAGATGGGAGCGGTTTCAGCGCGTTGTAATGGCGGCCCCGGATCTGCGGCGGGAACTGTTGGAGCCTTTAGAGAGAGACAGATGCATTGCCGGCATGCTGTCGATAAGCAGACGCTGCGGCCTGCCGCTGACCCAAAACGACATCGAAGCAGGCGAACGGCCTTCCCGCTCCGGACCTCTGTCTGTTCCGGTCATGGATCCGGCGGAGGCAGAGGCTCTGCTCACAGGCTGGATCCCCAGCGCGGTCGTGCGAACGGACGGTGAGCTGTTTATCGACTGGTTCGATCCCGGAAGCCAGCGCCTGACAGAACCTTTTTTCGAGGACAGCATCCGCCAGGCACGGTACCGGCCCTTCTATCGATGGTTCTCCCTTCGGACTCCGTTCGAGGCCCTG
>JAYTGR010000050.1:0-2751 GCA_043733205.1 Chthonomonadaceae bacterium | reverse complement strand
CGAAGGCATTTTGCAGGGTGGTGCGTACATCTTCTACGACCTGCTGATAGTCAAATGTGTGACTCACGGAGTAATCTCCTGTATCCTGCTTCTTGCTATGCGTGGATAATTTTTGGGCAAGCCAGTCTATTACCGTTCGCACATCACTCATAAAATTTTCGGCCTTGGTGCGATCCGGAGAGTCGGGAATGTATCGCCATGTCGATTTCCACTGGTCCACGCGTCCCCACAGTCTCGGATCGTAACCTGGGCGTTCCGCTAGATCGGACAGTCCAACAAGCAGGCCAATGTTATGGCCTGCCGAAGTATGAGCTATGTCCGGTGTAGCCGCTTGCCCCTGGCTGAGACGCCGCTGGTTGATCCTCTTTTGTGCTTCAGCCAGAGACTGGCACTCTTCCTGATCAATCAAATAAGCTTTGAGTAAACATTCTACCGCATAACCTGCCAGATACATGGCAGCGCGCAAATGCCTCCGGTCTGCGTCTGAGCCTTGCGACGCGCGAGTAGGAGGTTCCATCAGTTCCTCCGCGTCACGTAACCTGCGCGGTCCACTCTTGACGAAATCACTGATTCGGTCGTATATCGCCATCTATATGTTCACCCATCTATACGGTTTCGATGATTTCTACGTTGGCGCGGGGGACGGTGACGGTGCGGCCGTCTTCGAGTTTGGCTTCGAGGACGCGGACCATGGTTTCGGATTCGACTTTCTGAAGCTTTTCCGGGAGGCCGGTGACGGAGCCGAGGATGCCGAAGTAGGGTTCGCGGATGACGCGGATCGGGGTGCCGATACCGAGCTGTCCGCCTTCGGTGTCGCTGTCGTCGTTGGCGATGGTGGGGGCGTCGGAGAGGGGCACGACGACTTCGGGGCGGATGACGCCGGCGCGTATCTGCGTGGCCCCGTTGATCGAGGCAGTCTTACCCTGCAGCGACTGGAAGAGCGCGAAGGTGCGCTTCGCCATGTCGATGGTGCCGAAGCCTTCGGTGATAATCAGGGTGAAGGCGATCGGCTCCTGGCCGGTGATGGCGACGCCGATGTCGTAGCCGGGCTGGTGCAGCGCCTCCGCCAGATAGTCCATCAGGTCGCGATCCACCACGCCGCCGCAGACGATGCCGATGATGCCCAGCTGGGCGGCTTTGCGCAGCGCCGCGCCTGAGACATTGCTGCCGCCGACGACGATCCTGCCGGCATGGGCCGAGGTCAGAGTGGCGTCGGTGATCGGTTTGTCCGGGCCGTCCGTCACGACCACGATCTCGCCCAGGCGCTCACCGCCGACGCCGAAGATGCCCTGCACCAGCGCGCCCTCGCAGCGCACGATCACGCCCTCGCCAGGGATCACTTTGGCGATCGTGCCGCGAATATAGGCGTCCTTCTCGACCGGCGTGGGCGCTTCGCGCACCCCGACGTGGCCGTTGGTCGGCGAAATCAGCTCGACCGTTCCGCCAACGGGCGAACGGAACTCGCTGCGGAAGAACTTCCCGAACAGCCCCTTGGTCTCCGCGATCAGGTCGTCCTTTTTGATGGTGTCGCCGACCTTGATCTTCAGCACCCCTGCCACCTCCGACGCCTCGATCCCCATGCGCTCCGCGACCTTGATGGTCTGCATCAGGCCGGGCAGTTCGGTCCGGGCGACCACCGTGTTCGGCGTGACGATCTCGCCTTCACGGACCAGTACGGTGCCCTTCAGAGGCAGACGGCGCAGTTTCTCAATCGTGGTGCGGGGGCTGACGCGCAGACCCGGCGTATATGCGGTTCCCAACGAGCGGGGTTCTCCTGTCGTGAAAATAGGGCGGTCTTAGTGTTTGATGTCCTGACGTGTCAGCGTCACGATATTGCCGTCGGCATAGAGCACGACGGTCGCAGCGTTCTTGTCGTCGTCGGCATAGTGTGGAAAGGTCAGCTGTTTCGCCAGCTCGTCCTCATGCGCGACACTGTCCTGCGGAGGGAGATAGGCATGCGCATTGCGCGCCGCGCCGACCCGCTCGATCAGCAGGATCAGGTGCGCCGGATCGATCTTGCGCTGGCGGTCGTCCTCTTTGCCGTTCGGCTCCAGGTTGTAGCCCGAAGCGGCGTCGTTGTAGACGTATGACACCCGTCCCAGCTCGCTGCTGCCGATAAGATATGCCTCCCGGCCTCCCGGACGCGCCTGCGACGAGTTCAGATAGCCGATCACGGCATCCGACCAGTTCTCGGCGGGCGGCAGTTTGCTGTCGTAGTCCAGCGCATAGCCGCGCATACCCCGGTAGATATTGAGCAGATTGTCCTGCGCGATCACCATATCCCGCTTGGACTTGAAGCCCTCGACCCCCTTCCAGCCGCCATACAGCAGGCCCGCGACGATCACGGCGATGACCGCCATCGTAATGCGCGCCAGCTCCCGCTGCCCCAGCCGCAGTGTCGCTTTGGGCTTGAACTCCGGCGTCTCCGTTTCCGACATAGTACGCTTCCCCTTTTTCCGACAGGATTGACAGGAGAGACAGGATCACTCCGCTTCCGAATACGGGCACCGCCCCCTCTTTCCTCTCAAAGGGGAGGTGTCATTGGGCGCTGGGCAGGTTCATGGCGGTGAGCCACTCTTTCATCTTGGCGACGCGGGCGCTGTCCTCGGCGGGAATCTGCAGCGGGCGGCCGCGCGTGTCGATGATAACGCCTGCCACGCCGCCCTGCACCGTCTTTTGAATCTCTTTGCCCTTGCCTTCGCCCAGGTCGAAATTGCGGGCGGGCGTCACGGTGATCGGGGTCTCTTCCGG
>JAYTGR010000049.1:0-7660 GCA_043733205.1 Chthonomonadaceae bacterium | reverse complement strand
TGACAAAGCGCAGTCGGCGTCTGACACGCGTGTCCCATTCATCCGCATGTGATTTCGTGAGGGAAAGGAATGAGTCGGTTATGAAGAATACAAAATCTGCGGCCCCCGTCGGCGCCTCTCGGTCCTGGAGAATATTGCTCGGCTGCTCGATGCTGTTTGTGGGTGCAGCCACGCAATGTTTAGCCCAAACGGACCCGAGCACTTTGATCCTCAGCGGCAAAACCATCGTGAGCCCTGCGGGCAACGCCCACCTGGAAGCCACTCTCAAATTCAATCCACCACGTGTCTACGACCGCATTAAAAGCGCGTATCCCAACTTGTATGTGATGTTTCGCGACCTGATCGGCAACGACCGCGCCAACACTGAACTGGATCGTGCAACAACCAAAATTACCGCAGACGATGGAACGCAGTCCATCACTTTTGCCACCAACATGCTGGGCGCTGCCGTGAATCGCAACGGTGTGTGGCAGATCACGCTTACAAAAGGCGAGACACTGGTCACCGAAGAAGGAAACAAAGTGATCACGTCACTGGTTTCCGCCACAAACAACGGCATGATCATGAACGGAACGGGCGTCTATGTACTGCCGGCAGGCGCACACGATATCCGTATAGAGAAAGACAATCACCTGCTGACCTATCTCCTGGGCAGCACGAGCAGCCCCAAAGGTAAAACTGCAGGCGAGCCTCGAATCGACCTTACTTTGCGCTCCCAAAAAAATGTGATGTCGGCGCTGTATAAAATGTACGCAGATTCCGAAGTGGCGGAAGGACGGTACTGGATAGCGAAGACGATCATCAAGAACACGGGCACCGCTCCAATGCACGATGTGAAAGTGACCTATGGCCTGGGTGAATACGCCGAAACCTCCTCATCGCGTCCCTATGGCATCGTCATGCCGCAGGGTGCTGTGGTGGACTGCTACTATCCGCTTTTCTCGTCCAAAGTAGCGCAGACGAAGACCCGCACGCCGATGCAGCTGTCGGTCAAAGTAGAGTACAAAGATCCGGCCGGCAGAACGCATACGGAAGAGCGGAGCGAGCGTCTCGCGCTGCTGGGTATCAACCAGTTTCAATTTTCCAACCTGACCGAAGAGGAGAAAACGGACAGCTGGTTCGATACCAACAACAACGCGCCGCTGCTGGCCGCGTATGTGACCAAGATCGATGATCCTATCAAGCAGATGGCGGGCTACGTCAGCGAGGCTGCCGGGGGGGTGGCAGCAGAAGGCAAATTCGACGATGGCATGAAGTGGCTTCGTGCCGCCTACAATATGGAACTCCTCAACAATATCGTGTATCAGACGCCTTCCTCCAATGCCGTGGATGCAGGCGTTTTCGCCCAGGACATAAAATACCCCCGCGACGTCCTGCGCGCCAAATCCGGAACATGTATCGATCTTGCGATTCTGTACGCCACCCTTGCAGAATCCGTCGGCATGCACGCGTACCTGATGCTGGTGCCCGGGCACTGCTTCTCGGTTATCAACGTGAGCGGACAGATGATCGCCGTCGAGAATACGGGTCTGATGGGCGGCAGCCAGCGGGCCAGCTTCGATCAGGTTGTCAAGCGGGGAATGGAAGAGATGCAGGAGCATCTGAAGGACGGCCGCTACTATCTCATCGACATCGATGCGCAGCAGGGGCCGGGCCATATTCCGAACCCCGAACTGCCCGCGCTCGACAGTAACTTCCTGACGGCCTGCGGCATTCTGCGCATGGGCGTGATTACGGACAGCCGGCAGGCGAACCCGCCGCCGAAGCAGGGTGGGGATTCCGGTGGAGGCCGGCCGGATGTTGCGCATACCCCCGTCGCACCGGTTGGGGATGCCGCTGACTTCAATGGCGTGTGGAAAGGCGATCTGGACGGCATGCAGATGACACTGCTGATGAACCAGTCGAAGGATACGGCAGATGGCACTCTCATTGTCACCAACTCCTCGACTTATAAAGGCACGTTCAAGAAAGCGCCTATTGGCGAAGATGGGACCGTGAAGCTGCATATCCGCCTGGCTGGCTACCTGAAAAGCTATTCGGTTTCACTGGAAGGCAAACGAGAGGGTAACACGATCAAAGGGAGCGGCACGATCGTGACGCGCGGCGCACTGAATGTGCCGTTGGACACACGCACCGTGACCTGGATCGCGCACTTCGCTGGAGCACGTTGAGAAAGCAGATAAACGTTCATTGTCTTGAGGAGGGAATCTCGCTATGTCTGATCGACACGAACTTCATATCAACGGAGGCGTTCATCCTATCGAAGCGGATGCAGAACGCAGCCTGCTCAGCGTCCTGCGCGACGATCTCGACCTGACCGGTGCGCACTACGGCTGTGGCGAAGGCCAGTGCGGCGCCTGCACCGTATTGATCGACGGGCAGCCGACACGATCCTGCATCACCCCTGCTGCGTCTGTCGCCAAGAAACAGGTGACTACTATCGAAGGGCTCGAACACGACGGCAGGCTTCATCCCATGCAGCAGGCGTTCCTAGATGCCGACGCCCTCCAGTGCGGCTACTGCACCTCCGGCATGATCATGTCCGCTGTCGGCCTGCTGCACAAGCATCCCGTACCGACCGACGCGGAGATCGTCAGCGGTATGAACGGCAATGTCTGCCGCTGCGGCACCTACCGGCGCATCATGCATGCCATCCACACCGCCGCTCAGGCGCAGCACAAGGAGGCACGCCGATGACCCGAAATCAGACTCCGGAAAGCCTCTCCGCCCGTGCTCCGCTCTCGCGCCGCGATCTGATGCGTACCGTCGGCGCGGGCCTGCTCCTGCTGGTCGCCCTGCCCGACGCGGAGGCGCAGGAGTCCGGCGGCGGAGGCCGCCGGCAGCCTGGAGCCGCCGCGCAGAACATCGGCGCCTGGCTGCACCTCGCGGCCAATGGCGATGTGACGGTCTACACCGGCAAGGTCGAGGTCGGGCAGAACGCCCGCACCTCCCTGGCTCAGGCGGTCGCCGAAGAGCTGCGCGTGCCCCTCGGCTCGATCCATATGGTGATGGGGGATACGGACCTCACGCCCTACGACATGGGCACCTTCGGCAGCCGAACCACGCCGACCATGATCCCTCAGCTGCGCAAAGCCGCCGCTGCGGCCCGTGAAACCCTGCTCGATCTGGCGGCCGCCCAGTGGCAGACCGACCGCAGCGCTCTCACAGCCGGAGACGGCAAAGTCACTCAGGCCGCCGCCCATCGCTCCGCCACGTACGGCGAACTGGTCAAAGGCGAGAAGCTGACGCAGACTATCCCTGCCGACATCGCGCTGACGCCGACGGCGCAGTGGCGCGTGATGGGTGTTTCGACGCTCAAAGCGGACGGACACGCCTTCGTCACGGGCCGCCATGCCTTTACGACCGACGTGAAACGCCCCGGTATGCTGTACGGCAGGATCCTGCGCCCCGCCGCCTTTCATGCCACCCTAAAATCGCTCGACGCGCAGGCCGCGAAAGCGCTGCCCGGTGTCACCGTCGTGCAGGACGGCGATTTTGTGGGGGTGACCGCGCTCACGGCGCAGGGAGCGGCACGCGCACTGGCCGCGCTCAAAGCGGAGTGGCAGACCGTTCCCCAGCCGTCCGGCGAGACGCTGTATGAGCAGCTCCGGCCTGGAGCGAAGGCGGGGAGGGCAGGAGATCTTCGGGCGTCCGACCCTGCGTCCGGCCATACCATCGAGGCGACGTACACGATTGCCTACATCGCGCACACGCCGCTGGAGCCGCGCGCGGCTGTCGCGGAGTGGAAGGACGATCGGCTCACGGTCTGGACCGGCACGCAGCGTCCGTTCGGGGTGCGGGGCGATCTGGCGGGGGCGTTCAAGCTGCCGGAGAGCGGCGTCCGCGTGATCGTGCCAGATACAGGATCCGGCTACGGAGGCAAGCATACGGCGGAGGTCGCCATCGAGGCCGCGAAACTCGCGCGGGCGGCGGGCAAGCCCGTCAAACTGGTCTGGACGCGGGAAGAGGAGTTCACCTGGGCCTACTTCCGGCCCGCCGGCGTCATCGACGTCAAGGCGAGCGTGCAGTCGGACGGCACTCTGACACACTGGGAGTTCGACAATTACAATTCGGGGAATTCCGGCATCCAGGCTCCCTACGCCGTTCCCCAGCAGCGCTGCGATTTTCATCGGGGGCAGGCGCCGCTGCGCGAAGGCTCCTACCGCGGCCTCGCCGCCACCGCCAACCACTTCGCCCGCGAGTCGCATATCGACGATCTGGCCCGCGCCGTCAAGCTCGATCCGCTCGCCTTTCGCATCCATAATCTGCAGGATCCGCGTATGAAGGCAGTCCTCCAGGCGGCTGCCTCTCGTTTCGGCTGGGGCAAAAGCCATCCTGCTCGCGGTCAGGGCTTCGGTCTGGCCTGCGGCACGGAGAAAGGGAGTTATGTCGCGGTCTGCGCGGAAGTTATGATCGACAGTGTCACCGGCAAAGTGCAGGTGACCCGGATCGTCGCTGCCTTCGAGTGCGGTGCGATCGTCAACCCGCTTCACCTGCAGAACCAGGTCGAAGGTTCGATGGTCATGGGACTGGGCGGCGCGCTCTTCGAGGTCATCCATTTCGACCAGGGCAAAATCCTCAATCCCCATCTGGCCAGCTATCGCGTTCCGCGCTTCGCCGATGTGCCGCCTATCGAAATCGTGCTGCTGGATCGCAAAGACCTTCCCTCCGCAGGAGCCGGTGAGACGCCCATCGTTGCCATCGCTCCTGCCATCCGCAGCGCGATTCTCGACGCTACCGACAGGCCCTTGTATACCCTGCCCCTGGTTCCCAATGGCTTCAAAGTCTGACACAGCGTAATGAAACGGCAAAGGAGAATCACATGCGGATACGGAAGAACGATTGCCGGACAGCAGCGTGGACAATAGTGGCAGCGAGTGCCCTGCTTATGCAGAGCGGCATCGTGGCGCGGGCGCAGGACAAGGCCCCGGCGGATCCGACCGAGTTCCTGAAATGGAGCATGACACACTACGCGGCGTTAAGCAGCTTTCAGGCCGATTGTGACTGGAGCGACTCATTCTCCGGCAGTCCGAAAATGACTGCCAGACGCACGCTTGTCATTGCAATGCCCAATCGCTATAAGGTCGTCTGTCAGCAGACGGGGAGTCCGCTCGCGGTCAGGATGACCTCGGTATCCGATGGTAAGACCGCCGTGGAGTACAGCGACAAGGTCGAGATGGGCGCGATGCAGAACCCCGTTCCGGCGTCCATCGGTGCGGCGAAGTCGATGATGATGCAGCATCCTATGTTCTGCGGCACCCCGCTCTACCTCTTCTTCAGCGGTCCGGCGAAACTGGCGGAACTGGCCGACACCAAAAAGCAGCCGATCGCCTTCGGCCCGGACGTCACCATCGACGGACACTCCTACAAGACGGTCACTTTCTACGCGACCGGGAACTACGGCAAAACCGAAGCCGCTATCGGCACGGAGGACGGACTGGTTCACCGGATCCGCTACGGCAGCGAGCCGCTCCTGGCAATGATCGCTGACAGCGGATTGGGCAAACAGGCTGGAAATGTGAAGATCACCTCCGATTCCGAGGAGGACTACACGAACATTGTCGTCAACAGCACGGTGCCGGACACCGCATTCGATACGACGCTGCCCAAGGGAACGAAGAGGGTGGATCCAGCTGCAATGGGACAGGACCAGCCGCCCAAGCCGCCGGTGCCGCTCGGCAAAACTGCGCCTGATTTCACCGTCAAGACCCTGGCGGGAGAGAAACGCTCCCTCACCGATTACCGGGGCAAAGTGGTCCTGATCGACTTTTGGGCCACCTGGTGCCCGCCCTGCCGCAAAGGCCTGCCGGAAACGCAGGCGCTTGCGAAAGCGTACGGCGACAGGGGCCTGGCAGTCCTGGCGATCAGCGATGAGGACGCCAAAACGGTGTCGCCATTCATCAAGACCAATCACTACAGTTTCCCGGCCTATCTGGATGCGGGCAGCAGGGTTTCGAGGGCCTATCACATCGCCGCCATTCCGACCGTCGTCATCATCGACAAGACCGGCCATCTGGTCGCCTATATGGTCGGCCTGCAGGATCCGGCGACCATCGAAGCCGAACTGAAAAAAGCGGGCCTGAAACTCAGATGAATCTCAAACGCCTGCTTGGATTGGAAGACAAAGAGGCCGAAGAAGGGGAAGGCCCGGTTGCCATCACGATCGAATTTCGGGGCAAAACCTATACGCGGCGCTATCCCGACTTCGAAACGGCTCAGCTGCGCTTTCCTCAGTATCTTTCCGATCTCGCGACCCTGCACACCAACGCGATGGAATGAACAGTTCTCTGGAGAACAGTCTGCTTAATCTCCATGCAGACATTCATGGCGGTTTTGACGTATGAGCGGAGGATTGCCAATTTGAAGGAGGAGACGATGGAGTATACGAATTTGGGCCGGACGGCTCTGAAAGTGAGCCGACTGTGCCTGGGCACAATGAACTTTGGACCGCAGACGACCGAAGAAGACAGCTATGCCATCATGGACAAGGCGCTGGAACTGGGGATTAACTTCTTCGATACTGCCAATGTCTACGGCTGGAAAAAAGGCGAGGGGATCACCGAGCAGATCATCGGACGCTGGTTTGCACTGGGAGGCGGACGCCGGGAGAAAGTCGTACTGGCGACGAAGGTCTATGGCGACATGGGCGACTGGCCCAATACGAGCCGGCTCTCCGCACTGCATATACGACAGGGCTGCGAGGCCAGCCTGAAACGCCTCCAGACCGACTATATCGACCTCTATCAGATGCACCATGTCTGGCGGGACGCGCCCTGGGACGAGATCTGGCAGGCGATGGATCTGCTGGTGCAGCAGGGCAAAGTCCTTTATGTCGGCTCCTCCAACTTCGCGGGCTGGCACATCGCGCAGGCCAATGAAGCGGCCAAACGGCGCAATACCCTCGGTCTGGTTTCGGAGCAGAGCATCTATCATCTGCTGCGCCGCAATATCGAGACGGATGTGCTGCCCGCCTGCGAAGCCTACGGCCTGGGCGTGATTCCGTGGAGCCCTCTCGCCGGCGGCCTGCTGGGCGGGGTTCTGGAGAAAGCGGAGAAAGGCCGCCGCGCTTCGGAAGGGATGCAGAAGGAGATCGAGAAGCATCGTCCGAAGATCGAGGCGTGGGAGGGCCTGTGCAGGGAACTCGGCGAGAATCCTGCCGATGTCGCGCTGGCCTGGATGCTCCAGGATAAGCGTATCACCGGACCCATTATCGGCCCGCGCACCATCGAACAGGTACAGGGCTCGCTTAAGGCGCTTGAGATCAAGCTGGACGAAGAGACCAATAAAAAGATCGACGCGATCTTCCCCGGCCACAAATCCGCTCCCGAAGACTACGCCTGGTAGTGGTTGTTTCTTTGAAAGGTCTGTGTGAGAGCGGTTCTCACACAGACCTTTCTGAGGGAGGGTCCGAGAGGAAAGATCCCCATGTGTGCCTGCTATCTGGCTGCAGCGAAGCCGCTGGCTCCTCTTGGATCGGACGCTGTCTGGCAGCAGCTCTTATCGAGGATCTACTGAGATATCAAGGTGCCGCACGTCATCCCCAGTTAAAACATTCCTGGTAGGTTACTGTCTAGCCTGGAGCGACAGGCTCGGGCGATCCCCGAAAGACGCCTTCCAGAGCGGTCAGGATATTCTTGCCCTGTTTGCGTAATGTCGAGAG
>JAYTGR010000048.1:0-2763 GCA_043733205.1 Chthonomonadaceae bacterium | reverse complement strand
AGCTCCGGCGAGGCGCTGTCTTTGACATCGGCAGCCTCGCTGATACTGCTCTCGATACGGTTCTCCAGGATCTGCAACACGGGCAGATTGGTTCCCATCTCCGCCAGCAGGGGGCACTTGTCCGCCCGATTGAGCAGAAACATCCGCATCCGGCGCGCGGCTCCCGCCGTGTGCATGATCTCCAGCAGCTCGTGCGGCGAAAGTCGGGCCGCAATTCGCGCCCGCTCCGCCGTCTCCCGAATATCCCGGATCCCGCCCAAGGGCATACCGCTGTCGTGGTCACGCAAATTGCGGGCCTCGCGGGTCTCCTGCAGACGGCGTGTTACGGTCTCGGGATAGGGCAGCGGCTCCAGCTGCTGTGCGAACTCCCGCCCGATGCCGTTGGAGGTATGGGCCGCCAGTCGGTCCAGAATCTTTCTATATTCAAGCAGCTGCAGCGAGTGTGCGTCCATGGGTTTCCTGTTTTAAAATGGGAAATAGTAAGCGAAGAGGCGTCATGCCCGCTCTCTATCGTCGTGCCCGGATCAAATACTAAAGAGACATGTTTATGGCCTGCTCATTATAACATACGAAGGGGAGCGATGCCATATGCTCACGATTCTTCGGTGAGGCGGAGACGTTCGGCGAGGCGGGTGTAGCGGCGGGTGGTTTTGTTGTTCTGGACGGCGCGGGACAGGGCGCGTTTGTCGCTGACGAGCAGGCAGAGGTCGCGGGCACGGGTCAGGCCGGTGTAGAGCAGGTTGCGCTGCAGCATCATGTACTGACTGGAGTGCAGGACGAGCACGACGGCCCGATACTCCGAGCCCTGACTCTTGTGGATGCTGAGCGCGTAGGCGAGCTGAAGTTCGTCGTAGTCGGCATAGTCGTACTCTACGACAGCGTCCGGGTACTGGACGAGGAGGAGCTGGTCGTCGGGTTTGATGTCGAGGACGGCGCCGATGTCGCCGTTGAAGACGTTCTTGTCGTAGTTGTTGACGAGTTGAATGACGCGGTCGCCGATGCGGAAGCGGCGGGAGCCGCGCAGCAGTTCCGGGCGGCGTCCGGTGGGGTCGGCGGGATTCAGGGCTTCCTGCAGCAGTTCGTTCAGGTAGTCCACGCCGAGTGTACCGCGTTTCATCGGGGTGAGCACCTGGATGGCATCCCCGCGATAGCCGAGCGCGGGCAGCGATTTGCGCACGAGTTTGACGATCTCCGTCGCACCCTCCACACTGTCGTCGATCTCGATCCAGATACAGTTGCTGTCGCCGCGCTCTTTGGGGGGAACGAGGGTGGGAAACTGTCCCTGCCGGATGCGGTGCGCATTGGTGACGATGAGGCTGGCCTGCGCCTGCCGGAACACCTGTGTCAGACGGGTGGAAGGCACGACCTCGGAGCCGAGCAGATCGCCCAAAACATTCCCCGCCCCGACGGAGGGAAGCTGATCGCTGTCTCCTACGAAGACGACCTGCGCCTGTTCGGGCACGGCTTTCAGCAGGTTGTTTGCCAGCACCGCGTCCAGCATGGAGACCTCATCGGCGATCAGGACGTCGCAGGGCAGCGGATTGTTTTCGTTGTACTGGAAACTGCGGGAGGCGGGATCGAACTTGAGCAGGCGGTGGATGGTCTGCGCATCGCGGCCCGTTACTTCCGCAAGGCGTTTGGCGGCGCGCCCGGTGGGAGAGACGAGCAGAATGCGTTTCTTCTGCGCCTCGAAGGCGGCGGCGATCGTGTTGGTGGTCAATGTCTTGCCGGTGCCGGGACCTCCGGTCAGGATAAAGAAGCGGTTCTCCAGCGCGAGCGCGATGGCTTCCCGCTGCTCCTCGGAGAGCGCGATGCCGGTTTTCTTCTCCTGGTTTTCCAGCCAGACCGTCAGTTTTTCGCGGGAGAGCGACTTGTGCAGGGGCAGAGCAAGCCGGCGGCGGATCTGCCCGGCAAGGCCGACCTCGGTATAGAACAGAGCGGGATGGTACATGGCGCGCATTGCGCGGCCCGCCATCTCGATTTCGGGAATATCTTCGGCTTTGACCGTTTCTGCGGCCACCATCGTCTCCAGCACTGGCGGCAGTTTCTCCGTCTCAACGCCTAGTATCTCGGTCGCCGACTGCAGCAGCTTGGGTTCCGGCAGAAAAAGGTGGCCGAAGTCGGTCGCTTCGGAGAGCGTGTAGAGCAGGCCCGCTTCGAGCCGCTGTTCGCTGTCGATGGCGACGCCCAGCTGCTGCGCGATCCTGTCGGCGGTCTTGAAGCCGATCCCCCAGATGTCCTGCGCCAGCCGGTAAGGATTGGCTTCGACGGTCGCGATGGACCGGTCGCCGTAGGTCTTGTAGATCTTCACGGCATAGGTCGCGGAGACGCCTTTGGACTGGAGGAAGAGCATGACATTGCGGATCTCGCGCTGTTCGTCCCACGCCTTCTGGATCATCGTCACCCGCTTTTCGCCGATGCCTTCCACTCTTAAAAGTGTGCGCGGATCGTTCTCGATGACCTCCAGCGTCTCCAGACCGAACAGCTCCACCATCCGCTTCGCCATCACCGGCCCGACGCCTTTGATCAGCCCACTGCCCAGATACTTCTCGATCGCAAAGGCCGTCGCGGGCTTGCTGGTGTGGTAGCGCTCGACCGCAAACTGCCGCCCGAACTCCCGGTGCGCCGTCCAGCGCCCCTCGCAGGTCAGCTGCTCCCCCACGACCGGGTTCGAGAAGTTGCCGATCAGCGTCACAAGGTCCCGCGCCCCCTCCACCGCCAGCCGCCCGACCGTATACCCATTCTCCTCATTATGATAGGTGA
>JAYTGR010000047.1:0-7685 GCA_043733205.1 Chthonomonadaceae bacterium | reverse complement strand
AGGTGTAGCCCGGCTGTCCGTCTGTGTTCGCCGCTTCGATCTGCTTCGCCTTGCCGCTGCCGTCCAGATAGGCGATCACATGGTGAACGACCTTCGGGTTGCCCGGATGCACTTCCATCGCCGCGATATAGCGGTCCTCCGTCTGACCGCCCGGAAGGACGAAGCAGCGATAGACGTCGCCGCCTTCTGCCGTCAGCGCGTAGGCCTTCGACGGCTCCAGGATCAGATCCGGCTTGCCGAGCGACCAGCCCTGAGGGAATTTCGGAGGCGCAGGAAGGGAGGCACGGCTGCCTTCCGGCGATCCGGCGGCGGCCCACGCTTTGATAGTGGCAATCTGGTCCGGCGTCAGCTTGCGCTCGTCCCGAAACTCTCCGTGCGACTCCGCGTGCCACGGAGGCATAAAACGGCTTTCGGTGACGGAGGCCAGCTGCGCGGCGCGCTTCTTCGCGTCCGAATAGCTCATGAGCGCGAACGGGCCGATCTCTCCGGAGCGATGGCAGGAGGCGCAGTTCTGATAGAGGATCGGCGCGATGTCCCTGGCATAAGTCACCGCACGCTGCGTGTGCGCGGCCTCCTTGTGTTTCGGCGCACTGCTTTCGGCATGAGCCGGGGAGCGAAACAGCGCCGAAATCGAGAAGGTCGCAGTGCAAAAGAGCGTCAGCGCCGCTGCAATCGAGAGGGAGCGTTTAAAAGTCATCCGGAGTGTCTCCTGTGCAAAGGGTCATCACGATATCGTGGCCTCCAGAGGCCGGTCAGCGGCGACAGGGTGTGCTGCTGCTTCTGCTGGCGCGCCGGTATTGCGGCGTTCCAGGGTCATCTGCATGCCGTACCGAGGCCGCAGGGTCACCACCGGCTGCAGGACGATTCTCTGTTCGGGAACCAGGCGCATCCGCCAGTTTTGGGCCAGCGTCGCGAGCAGCAGAATGCCTTCCATCCAGGCAAATCCTTCGCCGATGCAGACACGCGGGCCGCTCCCGAACGGATAGTAGGCGAATTTCGGGCGCTGCTCCTGCGCTTCCGGGGTCCAGCGGTCCGGATCGAACCGCATGGGATCGGGATACCAGCGCGGATCGTGGTGTGTGACATACTGTGAGATCATGCAGATCGATCCGGCAGGCAGGGTGTACTCCCCGATACGGTAGTCGGCAAGGACACGGCGTCCGATGACCCACGCCGGAGGGTAGCAGCGCATCGACTCCGCCAGCACACGCCGTGTGTAGGGCAGAGCTGCGGCATCGGCATCGGTCGGCAGCCGCCCTGCCAGCACGCTGTCTATCTCTGCGTGCAGCCTGCGCTCGGCTTCCGGATGCTGCGACAGCAGATACCAGGTCCAGGTCAGCGCATTCGCCGTGGTCTCGTGGCCTGCCAGAAAGATAGTCATGGTCTCGTCGCGCAGCTGTTCGTCGGTCATGCCGCCGCCATCGCCGAGTTCGTCCTGCGCCAGCAGCAGCATGGAGAGCAGATCGCCCCGATCTGCGCTGTCGGCACGGTGTTCGCGAATCATGCGGTAGATCGTCGCGTCCAGCCGTGCGCGCGTGCGCTCGAACCGCCGGTCGATGGCCGGGAACAGCCGCGTCAGCAGGGGGGCGAACGGCCACATCGCGAACTGCATGTGATGCAGCGATTCCGAGACCGCCGCTCCTATCTCCTGCGTCTCCGCCTCGATGTCGGTGTCGAAGAGCGTCTTGGCGACGATGCCGAGTGTCAGCCGCATCATCTCCTGGGCGATATCGAGTCGGGCTCCGTCCTGCCACTCCGATGCCAGCCGCTCCGCCCGCTCCGTCATGACCGCGCCATAGGCTGCGATCCGCTGCCGATGGAAAGCAGGCTGCGCCAGCCGCCGCTGCCGCTTGTGGTGCTCGCCTTCGCTCGTCAGCAGCCCCTCGCCCAGCAGTCTCTTCGCGACCTCCAGCCCGCGCCCCTTGTGAAAATTACGGTAGTCCGTGACCAGCACATCCCGAATGACATCCGGATCGTTGATCAGAAAGTAGTGCTGCTTCCCGACCTCAAAATGCACCAGATCGCCGTAGGTCAGGGCCAGCCCGCGCAAAAAACTGAGCGTGTCGCGGCGCAGAGCCAGCAGATTGGCTCCAGGAAATCTTGGTTTTGGGCCGGGAGGATAGGTCATTGCAGTGCTCTATTCCTGAAAGTCGCGCGGCAATGCATTCCATCGCCTCAACGCGTGTCGCGGCGCACCGCACCGGGTATGGAGCAGCCGACGGCTTTGACGATCGGATGCGGGACCGGTCTGCCCTGCAGCACGGCGTCGAGAGCCTCGCGCAGATCGTGAGTCGTGGCGGCGAAGCGCGCCCTGCCGAAATCGATGTAACGGTCGTCGATGCGGCCCCTATAGAGCCGCCTGCCGTCCGGGGCCAGAATAACCGCTTCCGGCGTAACGGCCGCCTGTGTAAAGTGTACCAGACGATGCGCCGGATCCAGCAGAGCGGCACAGGGCAGACGATACTCCTTCACATGCTGACGAACGTCGGAGGCCTTCAGTTCGGGGTCGGCATAGACCAGATAGAAAGCGATTTTACGGGCGCTGTACTCGTCGCAGATCCGCTTGATTTCCGGGGCATAGGAGTTGGTGATCGGGCAGTCGTTGGTCACGAACAGCAGCACGGTCGCCCGGCGGCTTTTGTCCTGCAGCAGGGTAACCTTCTTACCATTCGCAGCCATCGCTGTCAATGGCGATGCCTGTACGTCGCTGGACACCAGCAGTAGAAATACGACCATCAGGCAGGCTAATTTGAATCTACATTGCATAGAATTTCCGTTCGGGCGAGAATCCTCATAACCATGTACTGGTACGTTAGAATTCCGACACCTGTTGCTAGGCTTATCGTGTCCCTTAAGCCACCGCAACTTTGGGCTGTGAAAGTATTCTAAGTAGTCGGACGTGATCCGTTCGCATTTCTCCGGGCAATGAATTGCCGTTCTGATAGGGGAAGTCCACCTTAGTGGACTGGAATGCGTTGAGTTCACGAAGGTGGTCTCCCTAGAACAGATCGCCTTTCGGGCATTCCAAATTTTTCACTGCGCTTGGGGAAATTCAAAATCCTGTGCTTCGCAAGGAGGAGATCCCAAATGCTTCGCTTGTATCACCTCAATAAGTCGGGGTAAAAGTCTCGATATTGCCATGCTCCGAGATCAGAATATCGCGATTTGTGGCAAGTTCCCCCGTGTTATTGAGGTGATACCATCGAAACGTATTCAACAACATCCACCATGAGATGATGATGGAACCTTATCTGAAACTTGGCCTTGAATGGACAAAGTTCTACGCGACGGGGGGGTATACATCTAAGGCATGGATCTCTAATGAGTTCTACTACAGGCAACCGCCATTTTCCAAATGCGACTGGTTATTTCTGTGGTTAGCTGACTGGCAGACTTGGCGGCAGATGGAATGTGAGAAATATAAATTCTGGGATTCAACCGAATGGCAAAAAGTGTTAGACTTCCACCCCAAGCTTGAGGGAATGACAAAGAGTATTGAGGAATGGTTTGCCCAAAGCGACTACCGGAATCCAACCCGCTTTGGGACAAAGTACAACGAACTGGTTGAGAAAATGGGCATGGATCCGGAAGACGACGATTCATGGTTTTATCTGAGTCCTGGTGACAAGCATCCGATCAAACATCAGGGTCTTCCATTGTAGAGGAGGAACAGCAACAACCCTGGGAAATAGATGTCTACTACTTAACCAATTCCCTCTAAACTGACTACGGTTATCTGGTTCTTGTCGGCGACGGCAAAGCGATGGTTTTTAGCGTCCCAGGCGAAGGGGGGCGGCATTTCGATAGGGTCGATAATGCTGCTCGACTGTTTGCCTGTGGACAGATCGGGCCAGCGGCGCACGACTCTGCCGCTGTCGATAGGGATCAGCTTTGGGTAGTTGTACAGGCCCAGGGCATAGTCCGCGCCGACAGAGTAGACCGTTCCGACCGGCTCCTCCGGCAGGACCGCAGAGAGAAACGTTTTCGTTTTCAAGTCGTAACGCGCAAGCGTTCCTGGGAATAGCTTCCAGGGAGCGGAAGGAAGGCGGCTCGCTGCTTGTTTCTCGGTCTTTCCCTCCGGGGTTCTATGGCTGACGAGGAGCAGCTGATCCTCACCACAGAACGCTGCGCTGCTGAGGTCTTCCGCTCCGCCTCCCCACCACTCCAAATCGCCCTGTGCATCCAGTAGAGAGGGGTTCGCAAGCACGTCGGCAGTATGGTAGACGCAGAGATCATCGACCGGATGCCAGACCCAGCCCGCACTTAAACAGCGGGTGCCGCTGGCATTGAAGGCGAGGCGTGAATGGAAGAAATCTATTTCGGGCTCTTCTGGCCGTTGAGTCAGGCAGTGTCCCGTCGCCACCTCGTCGATCTGCAGGCGATTGTATTCTTCCGGGCAGTGCAGCAGAATCTCTCGGCCATCCGGGAGAAGCGAGAACTGAACAGGATACTCGTAGACATTGGCTTGATAGAAACTTCGGTTCAGTTCACGAACGACTTTACCTGCCTCCAATAGAAGCGCCTTGGTTCCCAAGCGTTCGTAGATAAGCGCATATCTGCCGGAAACCGAAACGAGGGCGCTGTCAAAGCGGTAGGCATAACCGCGCGACGCTGACTCGCAGGTTCCATCGAGCGCGTACGTATTGCCTCCCCCTACCCAGTCTATCAGTTTATCGTCCTGCCAGCAGAGCGACTCCACGGAATGGGCGGGAATAACGGTTTCGGTTGTTTTGAGCATCGTGTTTCTCAGGCTGGGGAGAGAATGTGTGCGATCTGTGTTCGGACCGTGGCAAGATCGGGCGGCAGGGTTTCAGGAGCGAAACCGGCATCGATTTCGCGAATGATGCCCTCCAGTTTGAGACGCCAGACGGCGAGCGGGCCGGCTTCGGTCGTTTCCGGGCGGGCGGCGAGTGTCAGGCGCCCGGAGTCTGCGAGGCGGGCGGCACGGGCGAGCGGGCCGAGCGAAGCCTCCTCGGCGGCGGCGCGGAGCGTCGCGTTCTCGGTGGCGGTAAGCAGATCGCGCAGGCTCTCACGGCCCAGCGTCTGCTCCTCCGCCGTAGGGAGGGCGAGAATCAGGGGCCAGAGATCGGCTTCCGTCGGAGTGGTGCGGCCGGCCAGGATGGCAGCGGCGGCGATCAGACGCTGAACGCGCACGGCGCGGCGGTCTGTCAGCAGGATTCCGGCGGCGCGCAAGGTGCGCAGCGCGTGCGCCAAAAAGGGCCGTACCGGGCCGAGATCGGCCTGTCGGGAGGCGTTGGACAGGGCGTCCATATCGGCGATAGAGGCACTGTGCAGGCCGTCCGTCTGCGCTGCCAGCGACCATCCGCCTTCCAGCAGGTCTTCCAGGCGCGGGCTTGGGATCGGTTCGACAAAGGAGCGGAGCAGAAAGCGGTCGGCAAAAGCCGCCAGGGCAGGATCTTCCGGCAGGGCGTTCGACGCGCCTACGCAGACGCGCAGCGGAACCTGCTTCACGGTATGGCCGCGCCGAAAGACGCGCTCGTTCAGCAGGCCGAGCAGCGTATTCAGGATGGCGCTGGAGCCGAGAAACACCTCGTCGAGAAAGGCGATCTCCGCCTCTGGCAGCATTCCGGCGGTCTCCGTCTCGACGACACCCTCCCGCAGGCGGCGCAGGTCGATCGGGCCGAAAATCTCGCTCGGCTCCGTGAATCGTCCCAGCAGATATTCGAAGTACCGACCGCCGACGGCACGGGCAACGCGGCGCACCGCCTCGCTCTTGGCCGTGCCCGGCGGTCCGATGACCAGCAGATGCTCTCCGGCCACTGCCGCCAGCGCGATGGTCTCCACCAGCGCCTCACGCTCGATCAAGCCTCGGCCCGCGTCGGTCAGCGCCAGGCGCAGCGTCTCCGCCGCCCCCTGCCAGGGCTTTGCCTCGGTTGTCATGCGTACAAATTTCCTTTCCATGAACCTGATGTGCAGGCGCTTCCAGCTGTCTGCTTTCCAGTCGCTTGGCCGGGCGACCTATTAGGCCGCCCGCTCAGGCTTCGGCGCCTTCTGGATAGGAGAGAAGGCGAGTTTTGTGTCAGCCCCAGGTCGAGTGGAACACGCCGGGTTTGTCGACGCGCTCGTAGGTGTGCGCGCCGAAGAGATCACGCTGCGCCTGGATCAGGTTGGCGGGCAGACGCTCGCGGCGATAGCCGTCGTAGTAGGCGAGCGAGGAGGAGAACGCCGGGACGGGGATGCCCAGATACGCAGCCTCGGACACGACCTTACGCCAGCCCTCCTGCCCCTTCCTGACCGCTTCCGTGAAGTAGGGCGCGAGCAGCAGGTTCTGCAGGCTGGGATTACTGGTGTAGGCCTCCTGAATGCGGTTCAGGAAGCGGGCACGAATGATGCAGCCACCGCGCCAGATGGTCGCGATCTCGCCGGGGTGCAGCGTCCAGCCGAACTCCTTCCCCGCCGCCAGCATCTGGTCGAACCCCTGCGCATAGGCCACCACTTTCGAGGCGTAGAGCGCGTCCCTGATCGAGTCGATGAAAGCTGCCTTATCCCCTGAGTAGGTTCCTGACGGCCCCGGCAGCACTTTCGACGCCGCGACCCGCTGCTCCTTGAGCGAAGAGAGGATGCGGGCGAAGACCGCCTCGGTGATGGCAGTTACCGGCACACCGAGATCGAGCGACGACTGCGATGTCCATTTGCCGGTCCCCTTCTGCGCCGCCTTGTCCAGCACCTTGTCCACCAGATAGTCGCCTGTATCCGGGTCTTTGGTGCGGAAGATGGCCGCTGTGATATCGATCAGGAAGGAGTCGAGGTCGCCCTGGTTCCACTCGGTGAAGACCTGACCGATCTCCGCATTGTTGAGACCGATGGCATTTTTGAGCAGGTCGTAGGCTTCGGCGATCAGCTGCATATCGGCATATTCGATGCCGTTGTGCACCATTTTCACGTAGTGGCCCGCGCCGCCGGTGCCGATGTGGGTGCAGCAGGGCACACCCTCCACCTGCGCCGCGATCTTCGTAAAGATAGGCGCGACGATGTCGTAGGCCTCCTGCGAGCCACCAGGCATGATGCTCGGCCCGTTCAGCGCACCCTCTTCGCCTCCGGAGACGCCGGTGCCGATAAACCGAAATCCCTCGGCTTCCAGGGCCTTGCTGCGCCGTTCGGTATCCGTGAAGAGCGAGTTACCGCCGTCGATGAGCAGGTCGCCTGGATCGAGGTAGGGCTTCAGCTCCGCGATCACAGCATCGACCGGCTGGCCGGCCTTCACCATGATCATGATCGCGCGGGGCGACTCCAGCGCCGCCACAAACGAGGCGACATCGGTCGAGCCCGTAAAGCTGCCTTCGTGCCCATGCTCCTGCAGGAATGTCGTGGTCTTCTCCGTCGTGCGGTTATGCACGGCGATCGGAAACCCTTTGTGCGCCACGTTGCGCGCCAGATTCTGTCCCATGACCGCCAGGCCGGTCAGCCCGAAGTGCGGTTTATCCATCTTTTCTTTTCAATCCTCTCTGAGGTCTCATTTTTTGAAGAAATCCGCGTTGATCTGAATGTATTTCTGCTTGCGTTCCGTCAGGTCTTCCGCCTTGACGATCGCATCCATCGGGCAGACATCCAGGCACTCGTAGCAGTCTTCACAGCGCGCCGGATCGATATAGGCGCTTTCGTCGTCTGCATGAATGGCATCGACAGGGCAAACATTCGTGGTACATTTCAGGGACAAAATACAG
>JAYTGR010000046.1:0-2776 GCA_043733205.1 Chthonomonadaceae bacterium | reverse complement strand
CGCCGCTGCCTGCCAAGGCGAAGCGCGTCATTTTTCTCTTTATGAACGGCGGCCCGTCGCATGTCGATACGTTCGACCCGAAGCCGAAACTGACGGAGTATCACGGGAAGCCCCTGCCCTATGCGAACCTGCCTACGGAGCGCAAAACCGGCACGTGCTTCAAATCGCCGTTCCAGTTCAAGAAGTACGGACAGTCCGGCATCGAAGTCAGCGAGATCTTCCCGCATATCGCCGAAAGCATCGACGACATCGCCGTGATTCGCTCCATGCACGCCGACGTCCCGAACCACGAACCCTCTCTTATGCTTATGAACTGCGGTGAGGGCCGACAGATCCGGCCGAGTCTCGGCTCCTGGGTCACCTACGGCCTCGGCAGCGAGAATCAGAACCTGCCCGGCTTCATGGCCATGTGTCCGCGCGGGTATCCCATCCAGGATACGCAGAACTGGCAGGCGGGCTTTCTGCCCGGCGTCTACCAGGGCACCTATATAGACCCTGCACAGACCGATATTCAGAAGATCATCGAGCATATCAAGAATAACTTCACCTCGCCTCACGAACAGCGGGCTCAGCTGGATCTGCTGCAGGAACTCAACCTGAAGCACCTGCATGCGCGCCAGAACGATATGCAGCTGGAGTCGCGTATTCAGTCTTTCGAGCTGGCCTATAGGATGCAGCTGGACGCCACGGACGCCTTCGATGTCAGCAAGGAGCCGGAGAGTGTGCGCAAAATGTACGGGGAGGGAGTCTATGCGCGTCAGGTGCTGATCGCACGGCGGCTGCTGGAGCGGGGCGTCCGCTTCCTGCAGCTCTACCACGGCGCGGGCCAGCCGTGGGACAACCATGACGACATCGAAACGGGCCACCGAAACCTTGCCCGCGAATCGGACCAGGCAATCGGCGCCCTGCTGAAGGATCTCAAACAGCGCGGCATGCTGGAGGATACGCTGGTCATCTGGGGCGGTGAGTTCGGACGCACTCCCACTGTCGAGCTTCCGACTCCCGGCGCAAATGCCGGCAAGCAGAACGGACGCGACCATAACAACCACGGTTTCAGTATGTGGATGGCAGGCGGCGGCGTCAAAGGCGGTCAGGTCTACGGCTCTACCGACGAGTTCGGCTTCCACGCCGAAGACAAGCCCGTACATGTCCACGACCTTCATGCCACGATCCTGCGCCTCCTCGGCTTCGACCACACGAAACTAACCTACCGCTACGCCGGCCGCGACTTCCGCCTGACCGACGTCTACGGAAACATTGTTCCCGAACTGATCGCGTAAAACGCAGCCGGTCAATGGATCGGCTGTGCACAGCAAACAAATAACAGCCTCTGCCTGCGATTTGCAGGCCGAGGCTGTTATTTGTGGGTTCGGGCCAGCCGGTGCTGTCCTCCCTCCTGATTAAGGGGTGACGTGAACGGAGAATTTCATCGAAACCGGCTTCTTGATGCCGTAGAGATCCCGAACGGTGACGGTGACGATGTTGTCCAGGATCTTATTGGTGTCGCGGTCGTACGCCGATTCTTTGCGGAACTGATGTGTGACAAATCGGCCTTCCGTCTCATCCTGGATGCCGTCGGAAGCGTCCCAGTCCCAGGAGACTGCCAGGGGGGTGATTCCGGCCCGAGCCAGCACGCGGAACTCGTGGGAGGCGAGACGCGCAAGGTCGCGATTGGGCAGCGTATCGATGGTAATCGGAGTTTCGTCCATGACGACGCCGATATTGCCGACGCGCATGACACCGGGCGAATCGCCGAACAGGCGCACTTCTTTTATCCTGGCATCGTCTTCTTTGATGCCGGGGATGACGGAGACCGGGATACTGAGGCGTTTCCACGGCCCGCTGTCGACGGCCGAATCGAGCGGCAGCAGCATTTCGAGCTGACGTCCGGCAGAGGTCACGAGCACGACGCGGACGTTCTGCAGCGCATGAGGCGTCTGATACTTCACGGTCAGGGTCTTGGAGCCGCCGGGGCCGCCGGGGCCGCCGCTCCCGCTTCGGCCGCCGTAGCTGCTCCCACCCCCCACATTCTCACCGCCGCTGCTGCCTCCGCCTTCTCCCGGAGAGTTGGGGCTTCCCGCTCCGCCCCCTATCCCGGCGCCGCCGATGCCCGGTCCCCCTTTGCCGCCCCTGCCATACGGCGAGCCGGACCCCGCGCTTGCAGGCAGCGGCGGAGCGGGCGGAAAGACGACAAAGCTGAGATAGGCGCTCTTACTCGAGACGAACGGGCCAAGATCTACGGTCTTCCCAAGCTGCAGGCTTGCGCCTTGATAGAGGCCGTGGGTGACAATTCGCAGCGACATCGTGCCGGTGCCGAAGACGCCCTTGTTGTCCTCTTCGACCCTGCCGCTGCCCCAGCTGGAGAGTTTCAGTCCGGAGGTGGCGGAGGGATCGCCCTGGTACAGCACCGGGCCGTTTTTGACGACCTGCGCAGCGGCGGGCACGGCGAGCGTCCAGCCCGCCGCCATGAGCCCGAGGCCAGTCAGGAGCGGAGCGAGTCGCGCGAAAGTACGATAGGATGGTTTATTCAGGGTCATTTTCGAGATGTCTCCTCGTTCGAATAGGTTCGATCTGTAAAGTCAACGTCCCGGTCATCGGACGTACGTGCGTCGGGATACGCCTGTGCGGGCAGCGGCGTCTGAATGCGGTGGACGGCCGTGGCGCGTCCTGTCGCCGGGTCTACATCTATCAATACTGCGCAAAGCTGCGATTCGCCTTCCGCTACCTCGAAACGCGCCGGCAGCAGACTGACGAACTTCGGAATGACGATATCCCG
>JAYTGR010000045.1:0-7703 GCA_043733205.1 Chthonomonadaceae bacterium | reverse complement strand
AAAGGCATCAGCGCGAATGTCGTGGACCTCCTCCTGGAACGGATCCGTCGCCTGGAAGACGCCCCGCGCGAAACCCTGAAAACCGCTGCCTGCGTGGGCAGCCGATTTTCCGGCGCGCTTCTCGGGCGCATTGCGGGCGTGGACAGCCTGACCATCGCACTGCATCTCGCCGATGCGGTTCGGCTGGGCCTTCTGACGATGCCTCGCGAATCGGAGTCCTATCATTTTCGACATGACCGGGTGCAGCAGGCTGTCCTGACCCTCTTCCGTGCAAGCGAAGCCGAGCGGACGCATCTCAAAATAGGCCGATTGCTGGTTTCGGAAATGAGGGACGCCGAGACGGACGACGACCTGTTCAATGCGCTCAGCCATTTCGAAGCTGCCCCCTGTCTGGTCGAAGAGGCCGGGGAACGTTCCGAACTGGCCCGTCTCAACCTGGTGGCCGCGCAGCGTGCCCGCCGTTCGACCGCCTACGAGCAGGCCTTGAATCACGCGCATCTTGCCGTGCAGTTCCTGGAGGAAGGGAACCGGTATCGAGGCGCACCTGCCTTCGAAGCCACGCTGGAACGCGCCCTCTGCGAACATCTTGCCGGACAGGAGGAGGCCGCCGCGCTCAGCTTCGAAGGGGCGCTCGCGCTCGCGTCTACGACGCTCGATAAAGCCAGAACCCTCGAAAGTCAGATCCATTTTCTCACCGACCGGGCGGATTTTCGGGGCGCTTACGCGCGCGGAAGACAGGGCGCGGCGCTGTTTGGGATCTTTCTGCCGGAGGCGTTCGTTCCACCGAAATTTCTCTGCGATTTTATCCGCGTCAAGCTCAGAACGCGCGGGAAACAGGCGCTCGATCTGGCTGATCTGCCGGATATGGTGGGCGAAGAGAACCGCATCGGCGCGAGAATCGCCACAGGCGCTCTCAAGGCCGCCTACCAGATCAGGCCGGAACTCTGTGTCGCTGGCTCGGCGGCCATCGTGCAGATGTGCCTTGAACGCGGAAATTTCCCCGAGTGTCCGGTGGCCTATCTGCCTGTCGGTCCTATCTTTCAGAGCGGGGTGCTCGGCCGTCACAAAGCCGGTCACGAGTGGGGCCAGCTCTGTCTCGCCCTGCTGGAGAAGTCCGGGAGCAGCCAACAGCGGGCGGAGGTGAATTTCGTCTACGGCTATTTCGCGCACTCCTGGATGAATCCGCTGGTAACGACGGAGGAGTACTATCGCACCGCCTACCGGTCAGGCGTCGAAACCGGGGATCTGTTTCACGCAGGCTGCGCGTGCAGCGGGATCGCGCAAAACATGCACATGCGAGGCGCAGATCTGGACGCGGTGTTGGCCGAGTGCGACCGGTTCCTGCCCTTTCTCCACCGCTCCGGCAGCGGCGAGAATGTCGGTACGCTCCACGCCGTGCGGCAGACCATCCGCAGCCTGAGAGGCGAAACCGAGAGCCCGACCTCGTTTGCCGATGCGCAGTTCGATGAAGAGGCGTATGTTCGATCTCTCTCCGACTATGGCTCGCCTCACTTTGCCCACTACTACTATGTGAACAAGCTGCAAGCGCTCTACCTCTGGCGCGAATACGACGCCGCCGTGGAGATCGCAGCCACCTCCGCGACTTATCTAAAATCCTCCATCGGTATGCAGCACATGGTGGAACATCACTTCTATACGGCGCTGCTGTCTGCGGAACTGTACGCGAGCGGCAAGGCGGGGCCGCGTTCGAAATGGCTGAGAGTCGTGCGCCGCAACGCGCGTCGCTTCCGCGCCTGGGCTGCGCACTGCCCCGCAAACTACCTCCACAAGGCGCAACTTCTCGAAGCGGAGGTCGCGAGGATCACCGGGAACACGCAGCGAGCGGCCCTCCGATATGACGAGGCGATCGCCGGCGCCGAGGCCCACGGGTTCAAGCAGAACAGCGCGCTCGCAAACGATCTCGCTGGGAGATTTTATACCGGCCTTGGAAGGGCGCAGACCGCGCGTTTCTATTTTCGGGAAGCGGCCTACGGATACCGTCGGTGGGGAGCGCGCTCGATTGCGCAGTTCTTGGAAAGTCGGTACGCGATTGCGCTGCCGGAGGAATCCGCCTCGCCCTCCGTCGCCACGCGCCATACGTCCCTCGACGCCGGGAGGCTGCTGGAATCCGGGCTGGAGATCGGAACGGTCGTGAAGGCGGCGCAGGCGGTGGCGCGGGAGGTCCGGCTCTCGGATCTGCTGTCTCAACTCACGCAGATCGTCATGGCCAACGCGGGCGCAGACCGCGCGGTGATCCTGCTTCCTCACGGCGGCGAACTCGTCGTGCAGTCGGAAGGCACGGTCGGCGGCGTGCAGGTCATGCAGGCGATCCCTCTGTCCGCGTTCCCCGAAATCGCCGTCACCCTGGTCAACTACGTCGTCCGGACCCGCGAACCGGTCGTGCTCGGAGACGCGCATCAGGCTGGACCGTTTCGCCTGGACCCGCATCTGCGCAGCTCCGGGGTGCGGTCCGTTCTCTGCGCTCCCCTGCTGTCGCGCGGAGCGCTCGCCGGGGTGCTCTACCTCGAAAACAGCCTGACGGCCGATGCCTTCACTCCGGATCGCACAGAGCTGCTGCAGTTGCTGTCGGGGCAGTTCGCCATCTCCATCGAGAACTCTCTGGCGTACGGCATGCTGGAGGAGAAAGTCCGCGAACGCACCGTACAGCTCGAAGCCAGGAACGCCTTGATCCGGCAGATCTTCGGGCGGTATATCTCCGTGGATGTCGTGGAGCGGCTGTTGCAGGACCCGTCCGGCCTGATCATGGGCGGCGAAGAGCGCAACGTGACCGTCCTGATTTGTGACTTGCGCGGGTTTACGGCGCTGGTCTCCAGCTTACGACCGGATCAGGTCGTGACGCTGACCAACAACTACCTCGGCGTGATGACCGATGTCATCATGGAGTACGGCGGCAATGTGAACGGTTTTGCGGGGGATGGAATCGTCGCGATCTTCGGCGCGCCGGTCGACATGCCGGATCATGCGCTTCGCGGCACGACCTGCGCCCTCGCCATGCAACTGGCCATCGATCATGTCAACGCCCTGAATCGCAACGGCGGCTTGCCGGAAGTCGCCATGGGGATCGGCCTGAGCACCGGGGAAGCCATCGCCGGCAATCTCGGTTCGATGCAGCGCTCCACCTACAGCGTGATCGGGACCATCGTCAACCTCGCCGCGCGCATAGAAGGGTTCAGTACCGCCGGTCAGGTGCTCGTCTCCGAACGAACGCTCGCCGAAGCAGGCGCGGAGGTCGTTGTTCGAGGTGAACGGACGGTGGAAGCCAAAGGCATCCGCGGCAAGATCAAGGTGTACGATGTCGCCGCCGTCGCGGGAAAATACGCGCTGGCGCTGCCTACGCGAACCACGGAGTTAAGGCTTTTGTGTCCGCCACAGCAGATACGCTATGCCCTCCTCACTTCAAAACAGGTTTCGGAGCACGTTCTGCCCGCGACGATAACGCACCTCTCCGAGCTAGAGGCGCGCCTGGTAGTGCAGGAGGATCTCGAAGATCTCACGAATCTCGCCCTTCTGGTTCCAAACGACTCTTCCCCAAACGGCATTGCGCAGGTATTTGCAAAAGTAATGTCGAAAGGGAGCGAGGAGTTGCGGTCCTATCTCGTGAGGTTTACGTCTGTGCCGGCGGAGGCACGCCAGTATTTTGCCGAGTTGTCCAAGGATTGACGTTTAGACTAAATTCGCGCTTCCAGAACGTCCATCACGGCAGGTTTGAGATCAGATTTTTCAGATCAAATGAAATGCTATGGATTTATGACGACTCGGGAATAGCTTGTCTGCTGTACCAAGGTGTTATAAATTCCTAGTATTTCGTTCAGGAAATGCTTTTTGATCTCATTCGCGTTCGATAATGCTCTGATTCGAGGTTCAATTTAGTCTAAACGTCAACCAAGGAGGAAATATGAGTTTCTTGCAGGTGCCCCGGCTTCACATGATCGGAGGGTTCTGGACGGATCCCTCCTCTGTCAACAATGACCCCGTCCACTACGATCCGACGAGCGGTCCTCCTTCGCCCTGGCAGATGCCGGCAGGGAATCACTATTTCAAGTTTCAGAACTGCACGATCTGCACGGTGCTCGACGACCAGGGCAACCCGGTGACGAACGACCCTGTGCTGGGCGCTCCGTTCGTGAGCACCGATCTCTATGTGACGCCTCCGATGGGCCAGGCGACCAGTCCTATTCCGCCTTGTCCGGCCAAAATCGTGGACATCGATGTCTATCAGCAGGGGGTCTCCACCCTCTATGGAATTCAGATTCAGTTGACAGTAGGCGGCCAGACGATTACAGGCAACCTCTCGACGCCGCCCTCCCTGAACTCCACCTGGTTCGGCCATGTGCTGCCCACACGCGGCTGGAATGTAGGCGGTGGCGTCATCGGTTACGGCGACGATACCGACGCGGTGGGGACCTTCCAGACGCAGATCTGTATCCCCGCAGCCGACTGGAAAGTGACCGGCTCCCCGGCGCTGGAGGCGCTGAAGAACAGCACGCTGCAGGCGAACGGCATGATCTATCTCTCCTTCAAGTTCGTCCTCGACGCCTATATCAACACATATGCCGGCGCTCCGGAGGCGAACTGTTATACAGGCCGTATGGTCGGCACGATCGGGCCGGTGACGGCGGGCGAGCCGATTCAGACGGCGGGAGCCCGCTGGCTCGTGCCGCGCACGCCGCCGGACATTCCCGGCAAAGAGGACCCCTGGTTCTATCCGAAGTTCTACGGCGCGCCCTTCCGAGTCGACTCCACCCGCAAAGTTCTGACGATCGATCTGGCCGCGAGCATGACGACGCAGACGGTCGGCGGCGCTCTGGTAGACCTCGGATCCCTCTTCGCCGTGGTGACTCCGCCGAACCAGGCCGACGTCGTGCTCGGGGAGGTCTCGTACGATTCCTTCCAGTACAACGCAACCGCCGGCATCACGGAGATCGCTCTCACGGACGACCAGTTGGCCCTGGTATCGTCGGCTCCCCTGACGCTGCGCACGTCGCGCACCGATATCGGAAATCGGGACGTGCTTGTGGAAGATCCGTCCGGCCTCTGGTGGGCGGTGGACCAACGGGTGTTCCGAATCGACAGCGATGTCGCCAATCCGGAGGCAGGCGCGAGCACGAACGTCTTCGTCACGCAGTGGGGCCGGCCCGCGCCGAATGTGCAGTTGAACGTCGAGGTCGTCTCTGTGCATGGCACTACGCCGGGCGCCACCGTCCCACCGACCAATAAGGGCGATACGCCGCAGGCCGACGGCGCGCTCGCCGCGACCCTCACGGCGAGCGATTCCAACGGCGTCGCGAAACTCAGCCTCCAGGCAGTGCGCGACTGCGGGTCGCGCACGCCGTGGCTGGACAGCCAACTCTACTTCGTCAACGTCTATGGGAAGGCCCAATGGAGTAAGTCCGGTCAGATTCAGGAGCAGCAGGCGTCGGTGCTGCAGTTCTCTCTCTATCCCGTCAAAACAGCCCCGGTCTGGGCCGACATTTCGGCGATGATGACCCCTTATCAGGTCCTCTATCCGGCGATGTCCAACACGCGGGTCGATCTGACGGACGAGCACTCCTTCGTGATTTTCTCCTGGAATCCGAACTGGTGGCATGCCTACGGGTTCCCGCAGGGCTACTCCGTGCCGCCCGGAATCACCGGCGGCGCGATCCCGCTCTACCTGACGCGGGCCATCGACGATCCGCGCTTCATGCCGGTATCGCGCGATCTCTCGCCCAACAAGATCCGTACGATCCTCAACTTCATCATGAACAACCCGCCGGCCCCCGTCTCCGGCGATTCGAACGGAGGAGCATAAGATGCGCCGATTACACTGCGATACGGCCCACCGCGCCGCCGCCTCGATGGCGATGCTGTTCCTGGTCGGGTGGAGTGTGCCAGGGCACAGCGCTCCGAAGCCCGCCGCCTCGGGCGTGAGCGGGAAAGCGAGGGGTTCGTCCTCTGCGTCCGGCGTGAGCGGGAAAGCGAAGAGTTGGTCCCGCGCTGCTGCGCAGACCGGGACCACCCCTCCCAGCGCCCCGGTCACGAAGGGCGCGCTCCCGTTCACGCTGAAGTTCGAGGAGGTCACCTACAACACCGTGCCCATCGCGCTGCACTCCTACGCCGTCGCCAACCCGGACGGCGGGAAGTACCTGCTCGTAGGTGGCCGCGCTGCGCAGGCCGGGCTGCACACGTTCAAGAATGCGCCTGCGAACAACTTCCCCAGCGCGAACAACACGATGATCGTGTTCGACCCGGCCAACGGGGTGGTCGGCACGTTCGACGTGACCAAACTCTCCTGGGACTTCGCGAAGGTCCTCCAGGCCACCAACGGGCAGGGCTACTACGACCGCTCGACCGACATGTTCTACCTTTGCGGTGGCTACGGGATGGGGAATCCCGACGGCTCGAACTACATGACCTTCGGCGCCCTGCTGCGATTCCCCGCCACCAAGGTGATCGCGGCGATCCTTCAGGGGCAGACGGATGCGGCGCGCGCCGCCGCCATACAGCCGCTCATCGAGAGCGTGAGCGATCCCAGCCTCGCGGTCACCGGAGGGGAACTGTTCGAAACGAACGGTATCTTCACGCTGGTATTCGGTCAGCAGGCGACGGGCATGTACGACGCCTTCACCGGCAACTTCCAGCAGGTCTACACGTGTCAGGCGCGCTATTTCCAGATCAATCCGAACAACTTCGGTCAGGGCTTGCTCAACCAGGGAGTGAGCACGACCTCCAACGACTACCACCGACGCGACGGAAACACCATCTCGACGTACGACCCGAACACCGGCTCCCCGATCATCGGGGCCTTCGGCGGCGTTTTTCCGCCGGGGATCATCGGCTGTTACAGCAAGCCGGTCTACCTGACGGTCAGCGCGAGCAGCCGCACGATCAAGCAGGACTCGTTCAGCCAGAAAATGAGCGCCTACAACTGCCCGACGGTCGTCGCCTACTCGGCGGGCCAGAAGGCGGTCTATCACACATTCTTCGGCGGAGTCAGCCACTACTGGCTGAATCAGACATGGCTGCACGGTGCGATGTACCAGCAGGTCACGAAGGAAGGCCGCAACGACGGCATGCCGTTCTGCGAGGACATCAGCGTGCTCGTGCGCAAGGCCGGAGGCAGCTACAAGGAGTGGATCTATCCCGCGCCCATCGCCGCCATCGGCTACCCCCCCAAGGACATGTCGCAACCGCAACCGCCGGCCTCCGTGGTCAGCAACCTGCGCGGGGCGAGCGCGCGCTTCCTCCCCGACCCGTCGCTGATCGCCTCCGGCAAAATGGATTCCGAAGGAGTCGTCCTGCTGGATCGGTTCCAACCGAACGATAGTGTGGTGATCGGATACACCTACGGAGGCATCGAGGCGCAGAATCCTCTGCCCCAGATACCGAACACCGGCACCAAATGCAGCAGTGCGGTCTACAAGGTGACCCTGGTGATGCAGCCGGCCGATGCCGTAGACGCCCGCTACGCGCATCAGGCGATCGGGACCTACAATCCGGCCAAATCCCCTCCGAAACCGAAAAAGTAGAGAGCGCCCCTATGACGTTCCCCAACCGCCCTACCCGGCAATCTCGAAATCGAGATTACCGGCATGTCCGCCCTGTTGCCTTTGATGTCCCAGAGCGCGGTGTCGATGCCTGCCAGCGCCGTCATCAGCACCGGCCCCCCGCGCCAATACGCCCCGCGAAACAGCATCTGCCAC
>JAYTGR010000044.1:0-2780 GCA_043733205.1 Chthonomonadaceae bacterium | reverse complement strand
TGATCTTCTTGCCCCGGCCCTGCTCGATAATGGTCGCGACAACCTTGACACCGGTAAGGGTGGGCGCGCCAACGCGCATACCGGCGTCGTCACTCAGCATCAGCACTTCGGTCAGTTCGACCGTCGTCGCAGGATCCCCGATCAGCTTCTCTACCGTGATCGTCTTGCCTTCGGCAACCTTGTACTGTTTGCCGCCTGTTTTGATGATAGCGTACATGAAAACTCTCTCCCTGACGCTGCTTTCCAGCGAAAAAATGCTTTTTGCGTGATGGCGACGACCCTCTGCAGCCTATCGCCGCGTCAGGCACAAAAAAACCTGACCCTGTGTCAGCCAGCGTTGAAATATACCATAGGTGAGGGGCCGATGTCAAGGCGGAAGTCGAAATGGAGGGAGGAGATAGGCGGCCCTGCGTGGAATCCAATGCCCATAGAAAGTGTCCGCATTGGCATCACCCGTCACGGACGGGCGAAGGAGTTACGCAACATGAGGGAACAAGACGACAACACGGCTGTAAACACCCTGAACGCGCTCTCGCGGCGCGATCTGCTGCGCACCGGCACGGCCCTCGGCGCGGCAGGCGTTCTGAGCGCCGGAATCACCGCGAAGGCTGCCCCTGCTGGCGATCCGCCTCAGGTCGAAAAGCAGCCTGCCATGCCGAGGGCGACCCTGGGCAGGACCGGCGTGAAAGTCTCCAGACTGGCTCATGGCGGCTCCTGGGACATCGATCCGGAAGTGCTGAGCGTCGGGCTGGAGTCGGGCATCAACTTTATCGACACCGCCGAATCGTATCGGGGCGGGCAGAGCGAACGGTCCATCGGCGCGTTTCTCAAGAATATGGGCGCGACCGGGCACAGCGCCGCGCGCAAGAAACTCTGGCTGGTCAGCAAAACGCACCGGCATCGTGAGCTGGAACAGCATCTGCAGCCCTGTCTGGATCGTCTGCAGCAGGACTATGTGGACGCCTTCTATATGCATCAGGTGAAGGATGTGGCGCTGCTCGCCGACCCGGAGATCAAGGCGACGGCGGCCAAACTGAAAAAGTCCGGCAAAATCAACTTCTTCGGGTTCTCCACCCATGACGACACTGTGGTGGAGTGCCTGAACGCGGCGGCGGACAGCGACTTCATCGACGTCATCATGTTCCGCTACGACTGCCACTACTACAAGCGCGACGATCTGGAGAAGGCGATGGATCGCTGCGTCAAGAAGGGTATCGGCCTGGTCGCGATGAAGACGCAGGTCGGCGGCATGACCCTGCCGGACAAGTTCGACCCGTTCCGCAAACGCGGCCTCAATCAGCATCAGGCGGCGATCAAAGCGGTAGCGGTGGACGAGCGGATCGCGTCGATCTGTTCGGAGATGACCAATATCGACCATGTCAAACAGAACGCCGCAGCCGTATCGAGCAAACTGACTCTGACCGAGCGGGACGCCATTCAGGAGCACGCCCGCCTGGTCAGTCATCTCTGGTGCCGAGGCTGCGAGCATCTGTGCAAAGCCGCCAGCGGCGCGGGAGCGAAGCTCGCGGTCGCCGACAGCCTGCGGTTCCTGATGTACCATGACCACTACGGCAAGCCCGAGCACGCCCGCGATCTCTACGCGCAGCTGCCCGCCGCCCAGCGCGATCTCACGGCGCTGGAGGAGGCCGACTGGCACGGAGCGGAAGCCGCCTGCCCGTACAATGTCCCGCTGACGAAACTGATGCCGCGTGTGCGCGAACGCCTCGCCTGACGCGTTCGAACCAAAATAACGGAAAAGAGAGACACGGAGCCGTGAAGATACTAATCATCGGGGGAACGGGGCTGATCAGCACTGCGATCACGACCCAGCTGCTGGAGCGTGGCGACGAGGTCACGCTCTACAATCGGGGCAAAAGCGAAGCGCGCATTCCGGAGGGCGCGAAGTTTCTGCAGGGAGACCGCAAGGAGTACGCGGCTTTCGAGGCGCAGATGGCGGATGCCGGGCATTTCGACGCCGTCATGGATATGGTCGGGTTCTCGCCTGCCGACGCCGAAAGCGTCGTGCGGGCGTTCAAAGGGCGCATCGGCCATTTCCTCTTCTGCAGCACGGTCTGCGTCTACGGCGGGCCTGCCTCCCGCTATCCCATCCATGAGGACGAACCGCGCCGTCCCATCGGAGGCTATGGCGCCAACAAGGGCAGGTGCGAAGATATTCTGCTGGAGGCCGGAGCGCGCGGCGACTTTCCGGTAACGATCCTGCGTCCCTCTCAGACCTACGGCGAAGGCGGCACGATCGTACACTCTTTCGGCGGCCGCACGACCTATCTCGACCGGATCCGCAAAGGCAGGCCGATCGTGGTGCATGGGGACGGCTCCTGCCTCTGGGCGGCCTGTCATATCGAGGATGTAGGGCGCGGGTTCGTAGGCGCCGCCGGAAACCCGAAAGCGTTCGGCAAACGGTACAACCTGACGGGCGAAGAGTGGATGACCTGGAATCGCTATCACGAGGGCGTCGCCGAGGCGCTGAATGCTCCCAGGCCCACGCTCATCCATATCCCAACCGATCTGCTGGCCCGCCTTACGCCGAAGCACGCTGGTATCAGCATCGACATCTTCCAGTACCCCAGCATCTTTGACAACTCCGCCGCCATCGCGGATCTCGGCTTCCGTTATACGATTCCCTGGGTCGAAGGGGTCCGCCGCACCGTCGCGTGGCTCGATTCACGCGGCAAAATCGAAAACAGCGACGACGACCCGTTCGACGATCGTCTGATCGCCGCCTGGCAGCAGCATACAGACGGCATGGCGACAGCACTGGC
>JAYTGR010000043.1:0-2793 GCA_043733205.1 Chthonomonadaceae bacterium | reverse complement strand
ATAGAAACGGCCCGCATGATAGGACTGTACCTGATAGAAACAGCCCACATGACTAGGAAGGAAGACGGCACCGATGTCTCGTTATCAGATTACACAGGAGGAAGCGCACGGCACGATCGCCTATCGATTGACCGATACGGTGCGGCGCGCCGAAGCCGTTCTCTATCCTGCGTTCGGCAACAACTGCGTGGAGTTCCGCACCACGCCGGACGGGCAGGGCGCCGGGAACGAACTTTCCGAGCCTGTGGACATCTTCCTGCCGCCGGATCGGGTGGAAGATCTCGCGCATTCACCCTTTCATGGCGGACAGCCGATTCTGTTCCCTTTCCCGAACCGGGTGCGCGACGGCGTCTATACCTTCGAAGGGACTGCCTACCGCATGGAGCGGCTGCTGGCGACGGGCTGGGACAAAGGAGCGGGGCAGGCGATCCACGGTCTGGTCGCCGACAAAGCCTGGACGGTGGTGAGCGCTCATGCGGACGCCGACGGCGCGGTCGTTAAGTCGCATCTGCAGCTGGACGCCGATCCGGAGATCTTCGAGCAGTATCCGTTCCCGTGTCGGATCACCGTCACCTATCGCCTGCGCGAGGGGAAGCTGGAGATGCAGACCGATGTCGAGAACATGGGGAAGCAGACCCTGCCGATGGGCTGCGGCATTCATCCCTGGTTTCCGGCCACGCTGCGCCCCGGCGTGCGGATGCCTGCGGCGCTCAAGGAGATCACTTCGGAAGAGCGGGCCGCCGCCGAGGTGCATGTGCCGGCCGCCGCCGTCTGGGAACTGGAACATCTGATGCCGACGGGGCGGGTGGCTCCGGCTGCGGAAGATGCGGAGATGTTCGACCTGCGGGAGTTCCGCGCGCTGGACCGGCGTTACTACGATCACGTCTTTACGCAGGTGGCGTACCGGCCGGATGGCTGGAGCGAAGGCGGACTGCGCGACCCGGCGACCGGACTGGAAATGTATCTGGCTGCCGACGGCAAGTTTCGGGAGTGGGTGCTCTATGCGCCCGAGAAACTGCCTGTCATCGCGCTGGAGCCTTATACCTGCACTACCGATGCCGTGAATCTGGAGAATAGGGGCATCGACGCAGGGCTGATCGCGCTGCCTGCCGGAGAGACCTGGACCGGACACATCCATTTTGGACTGCGCCGCTTCGCGTGACCGCAGAGGCGTTGGAAGAGGGAAGGCGCCTCTTGTATCCCTTCTCAGCCGAACAGCTGCTTGACAGACTGCTGTCAGGCTCGTTATACTGAACCATGCGGAACCATTACAGAAGAGCCAGGAGGGAGTAGGGAATGGCGGAAAAGACAACATCGGTCACCGAGGTGCGCGAGGTAACATGGACGGAGTCCTTCGGCACCGGTCTGGTGGGCGGTGCGGTGATGCTCGTCGCAATCGTCGGGTTCTACTTTACCAAATTCGCTTCTCCCCCCAGTATGCAGCTCGGGGTGCGTTTCGGCTGCGCGGTTGGCCTGCTGGCCGGAGGCGCCATTTTAGGACTGGCGATTCAGCGCAGTCTGGAAGCGAAGAAGGTGAAGGGCTTCCCATTTACCTGTCCTTACTGCGAGACGTCCAGCGAATACATGGCGGCGCCAATCTCAGATTTCGACTGCGAGCACTGCAATCGCACCGTGCATTTTCTGAACGGCGAACCTATTCCGGTGCGAACGATCGTCTGCCAGGCCTGTAAGACCGAACACCGGGTGCCCTCCAATCTGACGCGTTATGTCTGCGATAAATGCAACCGGCCGCTGAAACTGGAGGCCGATAAGAAGGTCGCCGTAGCCAGTAACGAGGCCGCCGATGCCATGCTCCAGAACTACAACGTGGAGCTGCTCGGCATAGACAAGCGCCAGGAGAGCGAACTGGCTTTCAAAATCCAGAGTCTGATGATGCTGACTCTGCCGGAAGCGCGCCGACTGGTCGAGGCTGCGAGCCCGAGCGCCCCGCTGATCGTGGCGTACGACCTGCCTCAGCGCAAAGCCGATGCGGTTCGCCGGTCTCTGCAGGAGCTGGGAGGCACCGCCGCGATCAAAGCGACCGGAACTCCAGTGCGGAAGTAGCTTAAACCCTCGGCAGAAACCAGTTCGGTATTTCCAGTTTTCGGGAGGATCCAAAACACCGAAGTCAGCGTCTGCCGAGTTCTCAGCCCGTTTAGAAAGGATCGCCTGGTTTTGGCTGTTATCATTATTGCCTACATCACGCAGTGGTGTCCCGACTGTGTGCGCTCTCGACGCGTACTGCAGCGCTCCGGTCTGCCGTTCGTCGAGATCGATATCGAGAAGACCCCCAGTGCGGAAGACGCCATGCGCGCGGTGAACGGCGGCTCCGGCAAAGTGCCGACCATTCTGATCGAAAGCGCCGCCGGCCGTCATGTGCTCATCGAGCCCGGCGATCGCGAACTCTCCGACGCCCTCCGCGCTACCCCACACACCGACCCCGAATAAGGATCCCAACCGACCGAGACGGATATTCCCGAGAGAGAATTAAGCAGGCCGCACCCACAGGAGGGGCGCTGATGTTCGTCAAAAAACAGTTCTAAGAACTGCTTGACATTAACGGACCTGGCGTGATACGATCGACGCATCATAAAGTAAGAACGATCCGTCTTCGACTAGCTCAGTGGAAGACAGGCTCGGATTAATCCTGCAAGACCGTCCGCCTCACGGATGCTTATTGCTGTACCGCCGTTTGCCATTGGTGCTGCATCTCCTGCCTTAGTGTTTCTTTTGGATCGAGGAGGGATCGCAGATGTTTGACGCTCTGCCACGCTTTATCACGACTCTGTCGCC
>JAYTGR010000042.1:0-7747 GCA_043733205.1 Chthonomonadaceae bacterium | reverse complement strand
AGCTGAGGAGATAGAAACCGACGTAGAGCAGGATGCCGATGCGGAGCGCAGAGCGGACGAAAGGCTCGTTGTATTTACGCGCCCATTCCGCCAGTGTCAAAGGCCCGCCGAGCAGGAGCGCTTTGAACAAAATAAAGCCGATAGGCCCAAAGGTATGCAGGATGCCGTCGAAGAGCGGGTTCGCTTCGTGTGCCCGCCCGGTCGCAATGAGGAATATGGTCGAAAGCAGATCGAGGAGACCGAGAACCATCAGCAGAGTCGTCTCCGGCAGGACGTAACGGGAGGACGGGCTGTGCTGCGCGTCCTCCCTGGTTTTTGTCGGTGGGGGTAACGGTGAGAAAGGAGTCACCGGCGGAGCCTTTCGACGCTATTTGACGGCGAGCGGAATGCCGATCGTGATGCGGTCGTTGAACGCAGTCGGGGAGACAGAGGGGGTGTAGCCGAGCGGTGGCTCCTCCCAGCGATTATCGGCCTTGATAAGGGCGACCAGTTCTTCTACGCCGCGCTCCTGGGGAAGGCCGGACTTCACCTCTTCGTGGCCGCGATAGAGCGAGATCTTGCCGCCCGCCTTGCCCACATAGCCGTAGTCGGCATCGGCCATCTCGCCGGGACCGTTGACGATACAGCCCATGACCGCGACGTTCAGCCCTGCGAGGTGGCCCGTAGCCGATTTTACCTGTGCCAGCACGGTCGGCAGATCGAACTTGGTGCGGCCGCAGGACGGACAGGCGATGAACTCTGTCTTGGTGCGGCGCAGGCCGAGCGCCTGCAGGATGTCGTAGCAGACCGGAAGCTCGTTGACCGGATCTTCCGAGAGCGAAACGCGGATGGTGTCGCCGATGCCCTCGGCCAGAAGCGTGCCGATGCCCGTCGTGCTCTTGATGCGCGCATACTGTCCGTCGCCCGCTTCGGTCACGCCCAGATGCAGCGGATAGTCCATGCCGAGTTCCGCCATGCGGTGCGCCATCAGCCGGTTGGCCTGCAGCATGACCGCAACGCGCGACGCTTTCAGCGAGATCACGATGTCGCGGAATCCGTGTCGTTCGCAGATCTGAATATACTCGATGGCGCTCTGCACCATGCCTTCGGGGGTGTCGCCGTACATCACGGTGAGGCGCTCGGCGAGCGAGCCGTGGTTCACGCCGATGCGCATGGCGCGGCCGTAGCGCTTGCAGGCTTCGATTACAGGCAGCAGTTCGCTTTCGATGGCGGCCTGCTCCTCCTGAACCTCCATCTCGGAGTAGTCGATGGTGCGCTGCACCCGTTTCCGAAAGACGAACAGGCCCGGATTGATGCGGATCTTATCGACATACTTCGCGACTTCCACGGCGATGTCGCTGCCCTGATGATGCACATCGGCGACCAGCGGCACATCCCGATACTGTCGTTTCAGCTCCGACTTGATCTCGGCCAGGCATCTGGCTTCTGCCAGATTGGGAGTCGTGACGCGCACGATCTCGGAGCCAGCCTGATGCATGGCGATGATCTGCGCCACCGCACCGGGCACATTGTGCGTCTCCTCGGTAATCATCGACTGCACGACAATGGGATTGTTGGCCCCAATCACGATATTGCCGACGCGCACGGCGCGCGTCAAACGACGGCTATAAGAGACATCCGGTAGGGACATGAAAGATCGCTCCTGAATTGCGAAATGGAAACACCTATGTTTACTGCTTAATTATAGCATACGCGTTGCGTGGCGGGGCTTGCACCTCGCAGATCCAGCGCAGCTAATCTTGTCCTTTATCGGCAGGTCCAGGGGCGGCGTTCAGTAATCTCTCTCTAACCAGGCACAGTACAGCGCGAGAAGATGGCCAAAATCTTCGGGCAGTTTCTCGTCATCGAGTTCTTCCACGGCGATCCAGCGCCGACGCTTCTCTTTTTCGCGGACAACCAGGCACTACAGCACATTAGAATCACTGATCTGGAACTCTTTTACCTCGACGGGTACTCCAAGTAGGGAAGCCTGGAAAGGCATCGTTACTCCTTCCATGAAGGTGCATTCCCAAGCGGACATCTGCTCGTACTCGCCGTAAGCATCCACCAGAATTTCATCAATCTCATCCCGTAGACTAGTCATTTCCTCTCTCCTAATCCAACGCAGAATCAGCAATTGCCTGAACCATGTAATGCCACTGTCTATCACGACCATTCATAGCCCATACAGATGTTGGTTTCACCATTTCCTCTTGCAGCTTGGTTGTCTCCTTCCATAGATCCATTGCAGATGAAGCTGAAAGCGTACCGGAGTAAGATCAGTTTTCATTCTTGAGGGCATAGCCATCACATGAACATGTCTTACATCAGGCGGCTTGCGTATTCTGAAGATAAGATTTAAAGACGATTTGCTGCTGTTCACGGAGGCGACTGGCAAATAAGAGGGCGTCTATTCGCAGCTGTCCGGGCGTATCAGGATTTCGATTGAGTGCGTCAAAGAGCACAATAGCATTGTGCAAATTGCCAGACTTAGCCCAACAGGACGCCGCGCTGAACCGATGGCGCGCCGCCAATTCCTTCTCACCCACTTTATTCCGATATGCTGCTATACGCTCCTCCATCGGAGCAGCCAGAACAAAGCGGGCGATTGCCTCCTCAGCCTGCCCCATTGATTGAAACATCTGCGCTTCCAGAAGGAGATTGGACTTTTCCCCCTGTATGCGCTGAATGCTCTCTTCTGTATCGTGCGTTCGCCTCATACTCCTGCCTTCTCTGCGCGATGATATGACAGAATCACTTCGCGGAGTGCAAATCCGACAATCGCTACATAGCCGCCCCACCGGTGAGGACTGTCCAACATCTGCCTGATTTTCTGCACATGACGGTCGCGCAGCAGTGATCTCTCCTCCGCTTGACTGCCACTAACCTCAATACCATAACGAATCCCGTTTTCCGAAACGACATGGTCAAAGCGGTCCCCGCGATCCGCAACATCCACCAGAACCGCAGCGGTGAAATGTGCCAGTACCGCGAATGCCAATCCGTAGGCCGCTGCTTCTGTGATGTACTCTCTTTGCGCCGCCAGCGGTACTGGAGGAATCATCGCCTCCGTCCATACCAAGAGGAACGGAACCGTCCGTATGCCGTTTACGCCTATATCCTGCAGCGTGATCTGATACTCTAACCTTCTCTCATGCACATCCGGGTGTTCTTCCAATCGCGCGATGAGGAATGGCGCAAAAATATGGGTGTTTACCGGGCGGGAGACAAATGCCGTGTCCAGCCGCAAAACGGCCGGATTGTCGGAAGCATCTCTTCACATTTCAGTTCCTTCAATTTCGGAAATACATCCTTCTCTGCCCATATAATACTGTCAGTTCGACAGTAAAAGCGGAAATCCTGCGGATGAGAGAGGTTTGCTGGAAAACCGATGGATGCAGGCAGGGCTTTCGCGTCTCTCTGGTGAACCGGAGGGCAGGCCATAGAACAAAGGAATGCAGGAGACGGGAATGCAGGCAGGACAGATCGAGCGGGTTATCATCGTGGTGCTGGATGGGGTAGGGGCGGGAGAACTGCCGGATGCAGAACTTTACGGCGATGTCGGGAGCAGCACGCTGGCGCATACCGCCCAAGCGGTCGGCGGACTCAGCCTGCCGAACATGGCTCGTCTCGGACTGGGCAATATCACGCCTATCGAAGGCGTTGCGCCTGCTGCAGTGCCTCTCGGCGGCTACGGCAGGATGGCCGAAGCATCTCCCGGCAAAGATACGATTACCGGCCACTGGGAGATGGCAGGAGTCGTGCTGCAGCACCCCTTCCCGACCTATCCCCACGGCTTTCCGCCGGAGATCGTCGCCGCTTTCGAGCAGGCCATCGGCACGCGGACTCTGGGCAACTGCGCAGCATCCGGGACGGTCATCATCGAACGGTTAGGCGCGGAGCATGTGCGGACCGGCTTTCCCATCGTCTACACCTCCGCCGACAGCGTCTTTCAGATCGCCATGCACGCAGAGATCCTGCCTATCGCGCGCCAGTACGAGATAGGCGCCATCGCGCGCGCCCTGCTGGTCGGAGAGCATGCCGTCGGCCGGGTCATCTGCCGCCCCTTTTTAGGGGATGGCGGCCTCGGCGCAGGAGCCTCACCGCTCTGCACACTCACGCCAGGCCCCTTTACCCGCACCGAACAGCGCAAAGATTTCCCTCTCGATCCGCCCCCTACGGTGCTGGACGCCATGGCCGCAGCCGGTATTTCCGTGCATGCCATCGGCAAGATCTTCGAGATATTCAATGGGCGCGGCATCGCGACCTGGGCGCATACCACCAACAATGCGGCCCACATCACCGCCCTGCAGGCCGCCATCGAGTCCGACGACAGCCCTCTCATTTTCGCCAACCTGGAAGATTTCGACATGCTCTACGGGCATCGCAACAATCCACAGGGAATGGCGCTGGCGCTGGAAACCTGGGACATCGGCCTGGGCGAGCTCCTGCCGAAGCTGCGCCCGACCGACCTGCTGCTCCTCACCGCCGATCATGGCAACGATCCTACGACCGCCTCCACCGACCACTCCCGAGAATATCCGTTCCTGCTTGTCTATGGCCCCCGTCTGCTCTCCAATGTCGATCTTGGTATTCGCGCCACCTATGCCGACATCGCCGCCACGCTGCGCGAAATCTTTGCGCTGCCGCCAGGATCCGTGGGCTCCAGTTTCCTCTCCGCGCTTTGCTGAGCGCTCAGCACACGGATTCAAACGCGGCAGACGCGGACGGATGGATGTCCAGCTGCTTCTCGGCGGCGGTGACAACTTCCTCGACCGTCACGGCACGCATGCAGCGGCGATCGTCGCGGCAGTCGTATTTGGTGCAGTTCGGGCAGTCGGTGACGCTGCGAAGGACGATATTCCCAGGCACATAGCTCGGACCGGATTCATGGGGAACGGCAGGGCCGAAGACGGCAACAATCGGTGTCTGCATCGCGCATCCCAGGTGCATCGGGCCGGTGTCGTTGGTGATCAGCACGGAACACCGGCGCAGGGTCTCCGCCAGCTGCAGAACGGAGAGCTGGCCTGTCAGAACGACCGGCGCAGTCTTCATGCAGCACAGCACCTCCGCCACGATAGGCAGGTCACCTCCGCTGCCGAGCAGCAGAATGCGCGTTCCTGGGCGCTGCGCCAGCAGATCGCCGACCTCCGCAAACCGTTCCGGCAGCCAGCGATTGGCCGGGGCGGACGCGCCCGGATTCAGCGCGATCAGCGTCTCCTCCACGACCACCTCATGCTCCGCGAACAGGGCATCCACGGCTGCTGCGTCTTCATCGGACGGAAAGACCTCCGGCTGCGGGTCGGAAACGTCCGCGCCCAGCAGAGCGACAACATTGCGGAAGTTGTCGATCATCTCGTGCTGCATCCGGTCGAAGGGGACGCTGTCCGTAAGGAGACCGGAGAAACGTTTTTTGCGAACCAGCCCAAGCCGCCGCACCACGCCTCCAAGACGCAGATAGAGAATCATATCGGCGCTGTTGTCGAGAATCAGGCCCAGATCGAAGCGACGCCGGCGCAGGAGCTGAATGAACTGCGCCTTGCCGGTCAGTCCCTGATGGTGCGGGCGCAGAATAATCTCGTCGATATGCGGGTTGTTTTCCAGCACACAGGCGGCGCGCTCGCCCACCTCCACCACGATATGGGCTTCGGGATAGAGACGGCGCAGGCTGCGCAGAGCGGGCGTGGTGCATACGAGATCGCCGATATGTTCACGGGTAAGCACCAGAATAGAAGAGGGGGAAGACATCGGGTTCTTTCCTGTCCGCACACAAACTGCCGGTGCGGATCCGGTCAAGGGCTTTATTCGGCTGCAGGCGAACGTGAGTGCATTCTTTGACGCAGATCGCAAGGAAATGTTCAGGGTCGCATTGACGCTTCGGATACGACGCGCTATAATAAGACGACAGGACTCTCCGGTCGTATCGCACAAGGGGGCGTAGTCCAACGGCAGAGACAGCAGACTTAAAATCTGTACAGTGCGGGTTCGAATCCCGCCGCCCCTATATCGCCACGAAAGCCGGCGGTTTTCCCCGCCGGCTGCCTGCATCGCAGGCTGGAAGATCAGGTAGCTTCGGGATAAGACCCCAATACCCGTACGAAGAGCGAATGTTCGTTCAGCAGATGGATCGCCTTCGTGACGGCAGCGTCGCGGGTATGCCCCTGAACATCGATGTAGAAGACATACTGCCAGGCCGCCGTTTTGGTCGGGCGCGACTCGATCATGGTCAGGTTGACATCGTACTTCTCGAACGCATTGAGGGCATGCACCAGTTCCCCGGCCCGATTGTGTACCGAGAACATCAGCGAGGTCTTGTCTCTTCCGGTCGGCTCCGGCTCATTGTAGCCCAGCACCAGGAAGCGGGTACGGTTGGTGGGATTGTCCTCGATATGCTCGCAGAGGATCGGCAGGCTGTAGCGCTCCGCCGCCAGCGCGGTGGCGATGGCCGCGCTCTCGGGGTCGCCCGCTGCCATCTCGGCAGCTTTCGCCGTGCTGGAGGCTTCGATCTTCTCCACACCGGGCAGATGGTTGTTCAGCCATTGCCGGCACTGGGCAAGCGGCTGAAAGTGGGTGTAGAGACGTTTGATGCCTTCCAGCTGTTCGGAGTGGCTGAGCAGATTGTGGGTGATCGACTGGTAGACTTCCGACACCACGCGCAGGTTGGAGTTCATGAAGGTGTCGAGGGTCTCCGGAACGACGCCTGCCCAGGAGTTCTCCACCGGCACGATGCCGTAGTCGGCGGTGTTACGCTCTACCTGCGAAAACACGTCCGCAATGCTCTCGGTCGGCACGAAATGCGACGAGGTGCCGAACCGGGCGATGCTGGCCAAATGGCTGAACGTGCCTTCCGGACCCAGAAAAGCCACGCTGAGCGGCTTCTCCAGCGCGCGGCAGGCTGAGATGATCTCGCGGTAGACGGCGCGTATCGCGGTTCCGTCCAGGGGACCTGAATTCAGGGCGATCAGGCGTTTAAATACGTTCTGCTCGCGTTCAGGGGTAAAATAGTGGGAGCGAGTGTGAGACTTCGCGAGTCCGATCTGCTGCGCCAGCTGCGCGCGTCGGTTCAGAAGCGCGATCACCTCGGCATCTATCTGGTCGATTTCTTTACGCCACTCGGGCAAACTCATCGTCGTGCCTGTCCTTCACTCGGTATTGCGACGCCTGTCGGCAGGCTTCCGCCGCAGACAAGTTTCCCTGCCCGCAGGCGTTTTTCCTGCATTTCTGCATTGAAAAGGAAGTAGAACCCTTATGACTCGTGGCAGTTGGTTTCGGCGGCCTGAACGGCAGGGAGGCAAAAAGGCGGAAGTGCCTGATGGGCTTTGGAGCAAATGCCCCCGCTGCAGCGAAATTTCGTTCGCTCGCGACGTGGAGCAGAATCTGTATGTCTGCCCGAAATGCGAGTATCATCATGCGCTCCGGGTGGCGCAGCGTCTGGCGCTGACGGTGGACCCAGAGAGCTTCGTCGAGATGGACGCGCAGGTGCGCTCGGTGGATCCGCTGGGCTTTCCGGAGTACAAAGAGAAGCTCATCAGCGACCACGCGAAGACCGGCCTCAACGACGGCATCGTGACGGGCACCGCCCGGATCGATTCGACCCTGTGCGTGCTGGGGATCGCCGACTTCGCGTTTCGCGGCGGCACCATGGGCAGTGTCGCGGGCGAGAAGCTGGTGCGCGCCATGGAGTACGCCGAGCGCGAACGGCTGCCGGTAGTCCTGTTTACCGCCTCCGGCGGGGCGCGTATGCAGGAGGGGCTGCTGTCGCTTATGC
>JAYTGR010000041.1:0-2797 GCA_043733205.1 Chthonomonadaceae bacterium | reverse complement strand
GGTGAAATGGGCCTCGCTGAGGCCCCGTGCGACGAGCGGAGCGTGCGCAGCGCGCAGCGCTTTGCCGGTGTATTGGTTCGGCCCGCCGAAGGCATAGGTCAGAAAGGCTTTCTGGCTGGCGGCCTGCCGGTCCATGTCCACATCGTCGAAAAAGTGGCAGATGCTCTCATCGGCCAGGACTTTGCGGTAGAAGATATCCACTGCGGCGCTGACGGCGGCCTCGCCGCCCAGAGACTCGTATAACGACATCGTCATTTTCCTCCTCGCACACGCGGCATCGCCTGCGGCGGTGCAAATTATGCTGCCTGCAAAACAGGATATCCCTATCCAGTTTTAGTATACAGTCGAAATGCTCTCTCTTCTATCCTCGGAATGGCGGATTTCAGCTTTTATCCGTCGAAGCGGCCAGGCGTGTGGAATGGAGCGGCAGGGACAGGGCGGGCAGTCATTCGGTCGGCAGTTCGACGGGCAGAGGGCACAGAGGTTTACTGGTGGACGGTTCGCGCAGCAGATCGACGATGGTCGACTCCCGAAACGCCTGCTCGACCTGTAAAAATGCGTCATCGAGGCGGCGATGCAGCGGACAGAGGTGCGTTCCGTGCGCCTGGAGGCCAAGCGGACAGGTCACGATCCGCTGGAGCGGGCCCATGGCCTGAACGACGTCGTAGACGGAGAGCGTCTCCGGCTGCCTGAGCAGCGTAATGCCGCCATGCAGCCCGCGCTGGGAATGGACCAGTCCGGCACGCGCCAGAGACTGCAGCACTTTGGTGAGGTAAGGCAGCGGAACGCGCGTGCCGGCGGCGATCTGCTGGGTCGTCTGCGCTTCGCCAGGATGGCTGCAGAGATGTGCGATGGCCCGCAGCGCATATTCGGCGGTCTGAGAAATCATACAAAGTCTCCCTCCTCTCTTATTATGCGCGGGGCTCTCCCTTAACGTTCCACAAACGGAAATGCGTCCAGCCTGGAAATGGTGCAGGCCGGCGCTGCCATACCGTTCGGCAGGGGCTTGTGTGTGCGATTGACCCAGACGACATCGATGCCCGCTGCCTGCGCCCCTTTCACGTCGCTGGAGAGGGAATCCCCGACATGCACCGCTTCCCGCGCATGGCAGCCCATCAGGTCCAGAGCGCATCGAAACCTCTCGGGACGCGGCTTATAGCTGCGGCAGCTTTCGCTCGTAACCATAAAGTCGAATTTCCATCCCGCATGCGCACAGGCCGCGCGCAGATCGGCGGTATCGATATTGGATACCACGCAGACGGGCAGGGGGCTGGCATTCAGGAAGCGCGCGGCGTCCTCGAATACTGCGGGAGCCTGCCAGTGCGCAAAGAGCCGTTCGGCCATTGCATCTGCGTTCAGATCGACCTGATAACGCTCCAAAAGCAGCCGGAGGCTTGCTGTTTCAAGAGCGCGTTGTGTCTGAAAGTCTGCCCCATAAGCCGATTGGCACAGCGCGTGAAAATTCCAGTCACGCCCTATTTGCCGGGCATCCGAAGAGACAGGTGACAGCGCAGCGATCTCTGCCAGCAGAGCCGCGATTACAAGGTCGTCTTCCGCGACGAGAGTGCCATAGAAATCTAACAGCAGCGCTTTGTAATGCATCGGTGTCCTCTCTCTTCGTATACGGAAATCAGATCTGCGGTCGGACAAAATATGCCGTTTCGCAGATACGGCCCGTCAAAACCTGCGATACAATGTGTCATAAGGTGGAGACGGAAATAACGCTGCGCCGGATAGGCATCTCCTACCCGTCGCCGATTGTCTCCTCGGAAAGTGAGAGAACACCTTGTACGCTCTCAGGTTCAAGTTTAAAGACGAGAAGGACGGCTGCCCAAACGAAGCTTTCCATTCCATTCTATGCGACTTAATCGCCGCCCATAAAACAGGATTTCCGGTACTGCGCACACAGATCTACTATCCCGACAGCAGCGATCTCGGAGCCAGGCTGCCGAACGAGTTTATGATCGAGGCACTCAACGAGGATGGCCTGCAGACCCTGCAGCGCTTTTTGCAGAACAGACCGGACGTAAAGCAGGCCAGTATCCTCGCCTGGGATCCTGCGGAAGCGACATCGCCTCTGCAGCCGGGGATGTGGTGTCACACCTACCATGCAGGCATACTGCGTCTCTCCACAACTGGCAGCAGTCCTTCTCCCTATTCCTGATCGAGCAGATCAGGAGAGGATCTCACACCGTTGGGCAATGGTCGGCTTTGCACCGATCTCGTCCTCGAACTCCGCGCACAGTTCTGCGGTGAGTTGTGTGGCCCTCGAGAAACAGGCGTCGCTCAAATCCCCGATAGCAGACAAGCGCCTAAAGAGGCAACACCTGCCTTACAAATGGGTAGGGCCTCATTATCCGGTGACAACTCGATTGCCTCCTCCTTGTGGCCGCCTCTCTGATTTGGGCTTACGCCCTCGTTTTTTCTTCGCGACATAAGGCGGCGGTGCGAACCGATACGACAGCAGTTCGCCCACGCTCCAGAGGTGACTGGTCAAACCCGCTGCCATCGCAGGAGTGCAGGCGCCGTCCTCGCGCTGCAAACTCTGATGGGGCGTACAGAAGTTGTACAAACAACCTATCAGGTACATCCCGCTCTGAAGAGTGGTCGCCTGGCGGGCTAATCCTCGCCCGCGTCGGACTAGACTATGACAACGCGCACGGAAAGTCGCGTTCAGACGCTGGAGAATGTGCGCGATTATGTGCGTTATGGCTCTCTGGAAGCGGCCCGCAAAGCGCGTCAGTCCTTCTGACGAACGCACGTACAAAAGCCGCAGTCAACGACGCCGAAATGGAAA
>JAYTGR010000040.1:0-7754 GCA_043733205.1 Chthonomonadaceae bacterium | reverse complement strand
CGACCAGCCACGCGAACGGAATGAGAAAGACCGCCGATCCCGTCAGCAGGATAAGATGGAGCGTGGTCTGACGCACGGACTCTTTGCCATACTTGATGGCCTTCCAGTCCATCCGCGGCCGAAACCCCAGCCGAAAGAGGCTTGCTGCAACTCCGACCGAAATCATGGAGGCTGCGAGGAGGCCAAGACTGCCCTTTCCGCTCCCGAAAACGAGTGCGAGACCCGTAACCGCCAGGCTGGCGACCGCCATCCCGATAAAATCGGCACGGCGGACGCGCAGTGCGATCAGCAGCAGAACGACCCCCGCACCCACGCCGAGATAACTTAGCAGCACTCCGATCAGCCACAGGAACGGTTCCAATACAGAGAGAGGCATAACCCGCCTTTCCTTCCAGAGACCGGCCAGATCCGGTCTAAATGATATTACAACCATGTCGAAAACGGCACAGGCGATAATTATCGCCTCGTGCCACCGCTCCACAGGTTCCTCAGTAAGTCCAGAAGTCCCCTTCTCGGCTGTACGGGCGGCGGCAGGTTCGCGAGAGGCGCTTCAGCGGGTTTCTCGTCCACTTTTGCCGGCTGAATCAGCGCCAGCCGCGCAAGCTCGAATATCTGTGCCTGCAGTTTCTGGATTGTACGCGTGAGTTCCTGCTGCGTTTCCAGAAGCGTGTAGATCTGAGCGTCCTTTTTCGCCATTTCCTGACGCAGTGCTGACAAATTGTCATTTGTCATGTCACCTTGACACATGAGTCTATTGATTTGAGAGGTGATCCGATCTTGAATCACCTCGATTACCCTCTCTTCACTGACTGCTGACATGACAATGTCAGCAGTTTGTTTCATGACTGGCAGCTGTTCCAGCTTGCCGGATCGGAGCCTTCGGTATACGGTTCTCTCCGATACTCCAAGAGCGTTCGCGGCATGCCGGACCTGCAGGACTTTGGAAACCGGCTCGGAATCCCCAGGGGGAAAGGCGCTCATTTTGGCTTTCTCTCCTCAAAATCGAAATCGGAAGGATGCTGGCACCGCTCAGACGAAAAGCCGCCTTAAGTATCCATAAGAGCCATTATCAAGAGTTAAAGCGGCGAACGGGACGAAAAGCGGTCAGGGCCGGTGGAACGGCCCTTTCAGGCCGCGTGGTCCTTGAGATAACGCAGCGCTGTACGCGTAAACATCTCCATCCCATGCACCATGGCGGCGTCTGCAAAGTTGTAGGTCGGAGTGTGGAGCGGCGTGACATCCTCCCCCACTCCCAATCGGAACATCGCGCCTGGCGCATAACGCAGGTAGACCGCGAAATCCTCCGCGCCCATTGAGGGAGCTTCCAGCAGGATGACATTCGATGCGCCCAGTGTCTCGGTTCCAACCTCGCTTAGGAGCGCATTGATGCCGACATCGTTCACCGTAACCGGCGTCCCATGGCGATAGCGAAAGGCGTATTCCGCGCGGGAAGCCGCGCAGATCCCTCCAACGATCCGCTCGATCCGCTCCGGCATCGTGTCCTGTACGCTCTTCGAGAGACAGCGCACCGTGCCCCGCATCTCCGCCTTGAAGGGGATAATATTGTGAGCGGTCCCTGCGTTGAACTGGGCTACCGTGACAACGACAGGATCGACCGGTGAGATCTCGCGGCTCGCAAGGGTCTGCAGCGCCATGACGATCTGCGCTCCTACAACGATCGGATCGACGCTGATGTGCGGCATGGCGGCGTGAGCCCCACGTCCGCACACGGTGATCTCAAACGTATCGGAAGACGCCATCATCGGTCCTGGCCGTACTCCTATCTTTCCGATCCCCATCCCCGGCCAGCCGTGCAGCGCGGCGATCGCGCTGACGCCGTCCATCGCTCCTGCCGCGCACATGCCTTCCGCGCCGTGAACGGTCTCTTCCGCCGGCTGAAACAGGAACCGAATCGAACCGCGGAAGCGGCTGCGCATACGGGCGAGCGCTGCCGCCGTGCCCAGCAGGGTCGCCGTGTGGCCGTCATGCCCGCAGGCATGCATGATGCCGGGACGACACGACCTATAAGGAACCTCACTCTCTTCCTGAATAGGAAGGGCGTCCATATCCGCGCGAAGGGCAAATATCGGACCGATGCCGGAGCCGTTGAGTTGTGCGATCACTCCGTATCCACCGACCTCCGTCCGGACTTCGTCCATACCCAGCTTCTCCAGTTCCTGGGCGACGAAGGCCGACGTCTCCTGCTCCAGTCCGCTAAGCTCCGGGTTCTGGTGAAGATGGTGCCGGATTCGCGCGTAGTCCGGCGCGATCTCTTGTATAGTCTCACGAATTTCGTCGGGTTCCATAAGGCTCCTCGGTCGATAGGCGCAGCAAACAGGGCAGTGTTCAGAAGACGTGATGAGAATTCCACATCTTCCCGGACAACTCCTGCGTCGTTGCAAACGTTCGGGTCGTATGGTATACTGGTTTTCAACTACATTAGACGGGGCACAGGCGCTGCTCTTGCACACGGACTCGCCTGTCGCTAGGGGGGAAAGTGACATGGGAGCGGAACAGAGAGAGGCCGAGGCGTCGCGGCAGCCGGAACAGTGGGTCCACCTCAATGGACAGCTTACCCCGAAATCAGAAGCGCACCTCTCGATCTACGATCATGGCTTCCTCTACGGAGACGGCGCCTTCGAAGGAATTCGGGTCTACGAGCGTAACATCTTCCGCCTGGACGATCACCTAAGCCGCCTTTTTCGCTCTGCCCGCAGTCTTGCCATCGATCTTCAGATCGACAAATCCACGCTGCAGTCGCATGTGGTCGAGACGGTGCGCGCAAACGGCGTGATTTCAGGCTACATCCGCCTCAGCGTCTCCCGCGGCGTGGGCTTGGGTCTCGACCCTGCTCACCTCAAGGGCCCTGCCACGATCGTCATCTCGACCGAACAGCTGCGTCTCTATCCGCAGGAGCTGTATGAGAGAGGACTGGATGTTATCACGGCTTCCACGCGCGTTCCTCCGGCAGTCTGCATCGATCCCCAGATCAAGTCTCTCGGAAAATACATCAACAGTATCGCCGCAAAGATGGAAGCCAACCGTGTCGGCGCCGGGGAGGCTCTGATGCTCAACATGGCGGGAAATGTGGCGGAAGCGAGCGGAGACAACCTGTTCCTGATCGCAGGCGGCAGACTCACCACTCCCCCGACGAGCGAGGGGGCGCTCCCGGGAATCACACGGGCCGTCGTCATGGAAATCGCACGTGACCTTGGGCTTGCATGCACGGAGGCCGTCACGACCTTATACGATGTCTACAATGCGGACGAGGCGTTTCTGACCGGCACTGCGGCCGAAGTGATCCCGATGATCTCCTGTGATGGCAGGAAGATCGGGGCAGGCCTCCCTGGCCCGCTCACACAGCGCATTATCGCGGCTTTCCGCGAGCGGACACCGCATGAGGGCGTTCCTGCCTAACCGAAAGGTCAGGGCAAAATGATAAACGAACGACGCCGTTCAAACGTAAAAGAAGTAGAGACTTATACGTAAGTGTGTGTGAAGCAGGCCGCAGAACCGACGAAAGGATGGGCGTATCCTACGCGCTCCTCCCTATCCTCTCAACGGAAACGGCATTGTGAGAAAAGGGAATCATTTCTGTAAGTTGTCAGGTGGCCCGCAGACAGCTTGTCCGCATGGTAAAAACGGTGCAGCATACAGGAGGAGGGACTCAGAACGATGTGGCAACGATTTACAGAGCGAGCACGACGCGTCGTATTTTTCGCTCAGGAAGAGGCCGGAAGGCTCGGAGAAAACTATGTTTCGACCGAGCATCTGCTCCTTGGACTGGTGCGTGAAAATGACAGCGTCGCAGCGCGCATATTAGATAGAATGGGCGTCTCACTGGGCCGCATCCGCAGTGAGATTGAGCGGCAGGTCGCACGCGGCGATGGGCGTATGGGACAGGACATGCAGCTGACGCCTCGGGCGAAGCGGGTCATCGACCTCGCATACGACGAAGCACGGCAGTTGAGCAACAACTATATCGGCACCGAACATCTCCTGCTTGGCCTGATCCGCGAAGGCGAGGGTCTGGCAGGACGTGTTCTGGCGAAACTCGGCGTTGAACTGGAGAGGACCCGGCGTGAAGTCATGGCCTTGCAGGATAACGATAGCGGCACCGGCACCCCCCAGAAACAGGGCCAGCGTTCCCGCACCCCCACCCTCGATGAGTTCGGGCGCGATCTGACGGAACTGGCGCGCACCGACAAGCTCGATCCGGTCGTAGGACGCAACACCGAAATCGAACGGGTCATTCAGATTCTGAGCCGCCGCACCAAGAATAACCCGGTACTGCTCGGTGAGCCCGGCGTCGGTAAGACGGCGATCGCCGAGGGACTGGCCCAGCGCATCGTCACCGGCGACATTCCGGAGATGCTCAAAGACAAGCGCATCGTTTCGCTCGACCTGGCTGGCCTGGTAGCTGGCACCAAATATCGCGGCGAGTTCGAAGAGCGGATGAAGCGGGTCATGGAAGAGGTTCGGAAAGCGGCAGGCGAGATCGTCCTGTTCGTCGATGAACTGCACACTCTGGTCGGCGCAGGCGCTGCCGAAGGCGCCATCGATGCCTCGAATATCATGAAGCCGGCCCTCGCACGCGGCGAACTCCAGTGCATCGGAGCCACCACGCTGGATGAGTTCCGCAAGTATATCGAGCGGGATGCCGCCCTGCAGCGACGCTTCCAGCCGGTCAAGGTCAGTGAGCCCACTCCCGAAGAGGCGGTGGAGATCCTGAAAGGCCTGCGCGAACGGTATGAAGTGCATCATCATGTCAAGATCACCGATGACGCACTGGTCGCAGCCGCACAGCTCGCGGACCGCTATATTACAGACCGCTTCCTGCCCGATAAGGCCATCGACCTTATCGACGAAGCTGCCAGTCGGGTCCGTCTGCTCTATGCTCTGCCCCCGCCGGAACTCCGACAGGCGAAGCAGAAACTGGTCGAAGTGCAGAAGGAAGTCAACGCCATCGTCAGCAACTCCAAATGGGAGATGAGCGAAAACAACCTGCAGGCACGCCAGGAAGAGCTTAAGCAGCTGATCACGGAGCTGGAACTGGACTGGAACAGCCGCCGGGAGAGTATGCCGCGTATCGTGACCGAAGAAGAGGTCGCACAGATCGTCACGGCCTGGACCGGCATCCCCGTCAGCCGACTGGTCGAAGCGGAAACGCAGAAACTGCTCCGTATGGAGGAGGAACTGCACAAAAAGATCATCGGTCAGCACGATGCCATCGTCGCCGTCAGCAAGGCGGTGCGCCGCGCACGCTCCGGCATGAAGGATCCGAAACGGCCCATGGGCACGTTCATCTTCATGGGACCGACCGGCACCGGTAAGACGGAACTAGCCCGCGCTCTGTCGTCGTTCCTGTTCGACAGCGAGAACAACCTGATCCGCATCGACATGAGCGAATACTCGGAACGTTTCAATGTGAGCCGCCTGGTCGGTGCGCCGCCCGGGTACGTGGGATACGAGGAGGGCGGCCAGTTGACGGAAGCCGTCCGCCGCAATCCCTATTCGGTCGTCCTGCTCGACGAGATCGAAAAGGCGCATCCGGAAGTCTTCAACATCCTGCTGCAGGTTGCGGAAGACGGTCGCCTGACGGACTCACAGGGCCGCATCGTCGATTTCAAGAACACGGTCATCATCATGACCTCGAATATCGGCGCGCGTTCCATCAACCCTGAACGAGGCATGGGCCTGCGCTCCGACGAGGAGCGCAAGGGCACTGGCGAACGTGCCTACGAAGGTATGAAGAACCGAGTCATGGACGAGATGAAGAAGACCTTCCGTCCTGAGTTCCTCAACCGCATCGACGAGGTCATCGTCTTCCAATCGCTAACTGCGGAAGAGATTTTCCAGATCGTCGATCTGATGCTGATCCGCGTCAACAAGCAGGTCCAGACTCAGGAAATGAGCCTAAAAGTGTCTCCCGAAGTAAAGGAACTACTCGCTAAAGAGGGTTTCGATCCCACCATGGGCGCCCGCCCGCTGCGCCGGGCAATCCAGCGGCTGATCGAGGATCCGCTGGCGGAAGAGGTGCTGCGAGGCACCTTCCGATCCGGTGATGTGATCTACGCGTCTCTGGAAAACAACGAGATCGTCTTCCGCCCCACCCTGCCGGACGAAGGCCTCTCCGCGCTGGACGACGAGCCCGCTGCCGTCGCCTGACCTCCTGCCAGCCAAAAAAACGCTCCTGAAAATTTGTTTTCAGGAGCGTTTTTTTGGCTGCGTGGGCTGACTGCCCCTCGGCACCTTCCCTGATACGCTGGCTGCGCTCACGAAGCCGGGAAAGGGCCGAGGGCTCAGTTCGATTAGACTGCAGTCAGCTGGAGGAGGGCGTCCGGATTCTTGCGGCCTTTGGCGCTTTCGGTGTAGGCGCGGTCGCAGGCCATGCAGAATGTGCAGGGGTCGGTGTGGCAGTCGTGGGTCATCTGCACTTTGCGGGCGCGGACGTCTTCGGCGCGGAGGTAGCCCTTGGTGACGCCGCAGTCGATGTGATCCCAGGGCAGCGGCTCGTCGTAGGCTTTGTGACGGTTGGAGAAATAACGGACGTCGATCCCGGTGTCGGCGAAGGCCTCCATCCAGCGGTCGTAGTTCAGATACTCATCCCAGGCGTCGAAGACCTGCCCGCGCTTCCAGGCCAGTTCGATGCCTTCGGAGACGCGGCGGTCGCCGAGGGAGAGAATGGCTTCCAGGTGAATGCCCTTCTCATTGTTCGGCCGATAGACAACGGCGCGGTCCCGGATGGAGCGTTTCAGCAGCTGCTGTTTGCGGGCGACCTCATCGGCGGTGTCCTGTCCATGCCACTGGAAAGGCGTAAACGGTTTCGGCACGAAGGCGCTGACGCCAATGCTGATGGTTGGGTTCTTGACGCCGCAGCGCCGCGCGACTGCCGCGCATTTCGTGGCCAGCTCCCCGATCGCGACCACGTCCTCATCCCTTTCGGTGGGGAGCGAGATCATAAAGTAGAGTTTGACCCGCTGCCAGGTGTTCTGAAACGCCGTTTCGCAGGCATGCAGCAGGTTCTCTTCGGTCACGCCTTTGTTCGTCACGTCGCGCATGCGCTGCGACCCGGCTTCGGGGGCGAAGGTCAGCCCCGTCTTGCGGACCTTGTTGATCTCCTGAACGAGATCGACGCAGTCTTTGTCGGCGCGCAGAGAAGGCAGTGAGACACCGACCTTGCTCCCCGCATAACGTGCGATCAGGTCATGCACGACATCGGAGACCCGGCTGTAGTCCGCCGTGGAGAGCGAGACGAGCGAAATATCCTCGTGTCCGGTATTCTTAACCAGTTCTGCTGCCTGCTCCGCCAGCTTTTCGGGCGACTTTTCGCGCACTGGCCGCGTGATCATTCCAGCCTGACAGAACCGGCATCCGCGCGTACAGCCCCGCATGACTTCGAGTGAAATCCGGTCGTGGACCACCTCGATAAATGGGATGATCGGCTTGGTCGGATAGTCGAGCGAATCGACATCTTTGACCCATTGGCGCACGATCTTCGCCGGCACATCGGGACGAATCGGTTTGGTTGCCAGCAGACGCGGCATCGTGTCGCAGCGCGCTTCCGCCTGTTCGTCCGAGACTCCGGCCCGTTCCATGCGTTCGCGGCGCATCAGGTCGGTTTCGTATTCGGGCGCATAGAACCGCGGCACATAGCAGCCCGGAATATTGGCGAAGTGCAGCAGCAGCTCCTCCCGCGGCAGGGCGCGGTGCTTCTTCATCGTCGCGGTCATGTGGGGCAGAACCTCTTCCGC
>JAYTGR010000039.1:0-7760 GCA_043733205.1 Chthonomonadaceae bacterium | reverse complement strand
AGGGTCATTCAGTTTTCGCCAGAGAACCGTATTTGAGTCCGCGCAGGCGGACCTTCGGCCGCAGGCCCCTAGCGAAGGACTTTAGTCCATCGTGCCATCCGATCGCTCACATAGGGGAAAACTGAATGACCCTGGATTTTACCGGTGACAGCAGGAGTTTAGGGTCTGCGTGCGGAACGAATCCACAGCAAACGGAAGAAGAGGATCGCATGCGAAATCTCATGGGCAAGGTGGCCGTCATCACCGGTGCAGGGCGCGGATTGGGCCGGGCTTACGCGCTGCGTCTCGCTGCGCTCGGTGCGGATATCGTCATCAACGATATTCGGCTCGACGCCGCGCAGGAGTACGACGAGGAGCTGACAGCCGCAACTGTCATGGCGGAGTGCGAAGCCCTCGGGGTGCGGTCGGTCGGCATCGAAGCCGATGTGACCCAGCACTCCGAAGTGGAGCGGCTGTTCAATAACGTCATGCGCGAATTTGGCCGCGTGGACATTCTGATCAACAATGCAGGCGGGGTGCTGATCCCCCGTGAACGCGGCTATGCCTCGACCGTGACGGAAGAGGACTGGCACTTCATCATGAATGTCAACCTGACCGCCACCGTGTTCTGCAGTCAGGCTGCCGTGGCCATCATGAAGCCTCAGCGCTCCGGCAAGATCATCAATGTCTCTTCTCAGGCCGGACTGCGCGGCAATCTGCTCGGCGAAAATGCCCACTACTGCGTGGCCAAGGCGGGCATCAACGAGTACACGCGCCTGCTGGCGGGGGAGGTCGGGCAGTTCAACATCAACGTGAACGCCATCGCCCCCGGTATGATTCTCACCTCGCGGGCCAACAAACAGTTCGACCGCAGCAGTCCGGAGAGCGTCGCGAAATATACCGCAGTAATCGCCCTGCGCCGCATGGGCACCACCGAGGACTGCGCCCGCGTCGTCGAATTTCTCGCCACCGATCTTTCCGACTATGTGACCGGCCAGGTCATTCCCATCTGCGGCGGCATGGTCCTCTCACCTTCCTAAAACCATGACATCAACTGCACCTATCCCCTGCGCGCTCTGCGCTTACAGTCTGCCGCACACGCTCGGTTACCTGCCCACCCGCAGAGGAGCGCCGAATCCGAATCCCAGCTCTCTGCAGGCGCTCGTGGACGCCGCCCTGCAGCATGGATTGTCGGGCGTGGAGTTTCCGCTTGCTGCGATTGTGCCTTCGTTCGATGGGAAGTTTATTACGGCCGCAGGGGCAGATGAGGAGTTATTGGAGAGGATACGGACGCAGGGGCTGACGTTGATTGCGGACTACGGGTCGATTCTCGATCAGGACGCTGCGCACCTCACGGCCTATCTGCAGACGGCGGCGAAGGCCGGTGCAAAAACAGTCCGGGCGACGCTGAGCCATATCTTATGCGGGGATCGGCGCAGCCTGCCGGACGGATGGCCCGCCTATTTCGAGGCGCTGGTTCAGCGGCTGCGCGAAGTTCTGCCGGTCGCGGAAGATCTTGGCCTCGTGCTGGCGGTCGAAAACCATCAGGACGTGACGAGCGCCGACCTGATCGATCTCTATACCAGCAGCGGAGCCAGTCCTGCTTTCGGCGTGACGCTGGATACGGGCAATCCTCTTGCCGTGGCGGAAGATCCGGTGGAGTTCGCGGCCCGGATCGGCCCGCTCATAAGGCATGTCCATCTGAAAGACTACACTCTGCACCTCGCGCCCAGCGGCTACCGGCTGGCACGGTGCGCGGCGGGAGAGGGAGTCATCGATTTCCCGGCTATCCTGCAGATCGTGCGGGACAATGGGCACTCGATCCTGCCGTCTATCGAGATCGCAGCCCAGGCGACACGCACCATTCCTATCCTGGAACCGACGTGGTGGGAGTGCCATCGCACCGATCAGACGCGCCATCTTATCGCGGCGCTGAGGCTGGTGTGGGACCGAGCGGCAGCGCAGGACGTTCCTTTCTCCAGCGCGTGGGAGCGTGGCGGGAGTTCCGAGGAGGTTGTGCGTGAGGAATGGAACTTGGTGGAGCGCAGCATCGACTATTTCGCCCGCCTGCCGTCAGCCTGAGGCAGGGGCTGCAGAGTCGTCGTTCGGTGGAACCTGAATATCCCGGACATCCCGGTTGGTGCGCCTGGTTTCGGCATCGCAGGGAACGACATTGATCGTGCCATCGACTTCCAAAATAGCGAAGTGAATATTTTCCAGCCTGTTCTCCTCGCGCTCGCGCAGGGCTTGCATCACATCGTCCTCCGTCAGACCCGCCCGCCGCAGGTGATCGTCGAGAAACCTGCCATCGTGAACGAGAATCATAGGATTGCCGACGACCAGTCTGCGCAGACGTCGCGACCGGGTGACAAAAAAGGCGAGCGTTCGGTTCGCCACCATCAGCGTGGAAGCGCAGACGAGGCCAGCCTGCAGGGAGGTGTCGCCGTTCACCATCGCGGTTTCGACCGCGCTTCCCATCACGATGATGATCACCAGATCGACGACGGACAGCTGCCCCAGGGTGCGCCGCCCGATCGTGCGCATCAAAAAGATCAGGAAGAAATAGATCACCACCGTGTGTGCTATGATCCACAGAATGGGCTGAATGGCAGACATATAGGCTGAGGGCATAAGTGCATATCCTCCGTAAACTATCCGGGACAGTGCGTCCCACTCTTCGACACAGGGAGCATCGAGATGACGAAATGGCTGGCAGAAGTGTTTTCCCACCCCGATCTGCGGGGAGGCCTGATAATTGCCGCAAAGACAAGTGTCATCTATCTGTTTTTGGTCGCTGGGCTGCGCCTGCTGGGCAAGCGCGAACTCGGCCAGATGAATATCTACGATCTAGTCCTGCTCATCGTCATCGCCAACGCTGTGCAGAACGCTATGGTGGGCAGTGACAACTCTCTCGGCGGCGGCATCGTCGCGGCAGTCACGCTGCTGGTCTTCAATCGCGCCTTTGCGGGGCTGATGGAACGCTCGCCGAAACTGGAGAAGTTCATGGTCGGCGAACCGACACTGATCGTCAACGACGGGCAGATCCTCACCGATAAGATGAAGCGCGAAGGCGTTACCCGCGACCAGCTTCTCGCGGCGCTGCGCGAACATGGGATGGAAAAAGTAGATCAGGCCCGCATGTGCGTCCTGGAAATAGACGGCACCATCAGTGTCGTCCCCCAGGGCTCCACAGTCCACAAGACGCGTCACCATTTCAAAGCCCTGCGTCTATAGAAAGGCAGAGGTATCGGCCCCATGTCTGCAAGCTACGCGGCCTTTCTGGCCGCCATTGCCGCCCGCACCGTTATCGTGATCGTTTTCCTGGCAGTCGGTTTACGGCTCCTGGGCAAACGCCAAGTCGGACAGATGAATCTCTTCGATCTCGCCCTGATCATGCTGCTGGCGAACGCCGTTCAGAACGCGATGACGAACGGCAACGGCAACCTGTCCGTCGGAATTGTCTCGTCCACCGCCCTCCTGATCGCCGGGCGAACGCTCACAGCGTTCCTGCTGCGCAGCCCGAAAATGGAGAAGCATGTGATCGGTTCGCCTTCGATTCTCGTAAATGAAGGCGAGTTCGTCAAGGATCACATGAGGCGCGAACATATCACCGAAGAGCAGGTCATGGCTGCCATGCGCGCGCACAGTATCTGCGAACTGGACGAGGTGGCGATGGCCGTTCTGGAGGTGGATGGCACCATCAGCATCGTGCCGTGCGAGGCCGAACAGCACCGCACCAAAAAGCGCGTCGCCCATTTTCGCAAAACCGGCACGTGACCCTACCAGTACTTCCAGTTGTGCGTAATCAGGACAAAGATCCCTAGCGCCAGATTGGTGACGCCGTGGGCCACGATGCAGGCGAACAGACTGCGGGTCTGACGCAGCAGCAGCGCCATGGCGGCGGCAAACAGAATGGCGGCCAGCCACTCCGGATGCGCGACACCGAATCCGGCCGCCACGATGGCGAACGCAGCCCAGGAGAACGTGCCGACCGGCAGTTTTTCGAACTCCTGATCGGTGATCCAGCGCAGCAGAAACGACCGCCAGAACAGCTCTTCCATGACGGGGACGGCCAGCGCGAGCCCGTAAAATCGCACCGCCAGAAAGAGCGCGCGCACCGTCGGGTCTGCGATCTCCTTGAAGGGATTGTACTCGGTGCGTGTGCCCAGAAACTTAAAGTGGGGCGTCAGTGGGTCGATCAGTACCCAGCCCGCGAAACATGCCATCCCAACAACGGTGCCGAGCAGAAGCATGGGCAGACTCCAGCGCACGTCGCGTTTCCACGCTGCCCGTCCCGCAATCAGCAGCCCTGTCACCAAGACTGCCTTCGCGATATAGATCCAGACATACTGCTTCGGCATGACCCCTTCGAGATAGGTCATGCCCATAAACGCCGTCATCGGCGCGACATAACCGATCCATGCGCGGGACTCTGCCGGGGACTCGCTTTCCTGTGTCTCTTTCCCTTCCAAACTCTGGCTCCTTTGTCATAGCTGTCAAAATCGCGGGACGGATCTGCCTCTACTGCCAGCGCGCATTGGGTCCGAAATCGGCGGAGTAGTAGTTGCTGACATGGGTGCCGGGCTCGAAGATCTGATTGATGCGCTGGAGATCTTCGTCGGTGGGCTTGATCTCCAGGGAGCGCAGATAGTCTTCCAGCTGCTCTCGCGTGCGCGGCCCAATAATCGGACTGGTAACACCCGGCTGCGCCGCGCACCAGGCCATCGCGAAATGGGTCGGCGAATAGCCGCGCTCCTCGCAGAAGGTCAGGTACTCCTCCACCTTCGCCAGCGCCCGATCGTTGTCGCGGTTGTTGAAAGCGCCCTTTTCGTACCGCACGCCGGAAGGCGGCACCTGCCCCAGACGGTATTTGCCGGTCAGGAGTCCGCCCGCAATCGGAGCCCAGGGAATGACGCCGAAGCCGTAAGTACGGCAGGCAGGCAGCAGTTCGCGCTCGATACGCCGGTCGAGCAGGTTGTAGGGCGGCTGTTCGCAGACAAAGCGGTTCAGCCCCAGCTCTTTCGCCGCCCAGAGCGATTCGACGAGCTGCCAGGAGCCGAACGTACTGGTCCCGATATAGCGCACTTTGCCCTGTTTTACCAGATCATCCAGGGCGCGCAGCGTCTCGTCGATGGGGATGGAGGCTTTGGGCCGGTGGACCTGATAGAGGTCGATATGGTCGGTATTGAGGCGGCGCAGGCTGTCTTCAGCCGCCTTCATGATATGAAACCGATGGCTGCCCCAGGCGTTTGGGTCGTGGTCGTCCATGCGGTTGTAGAACTTGGTCGCCAGGAAAACCTTCGCGCGTTTGCCGTCCGCCAGCGCTTTGCCGGTAATCGTCTCGCTGACGCCCCGCCCGTAGACGTTGGCGGTATCCAGAAAATTGATGCCTGCATCCAGAGCGCGATGAACGATCCGAATCGCATCTTCCTCGCCTGTGCCGCTGTGCGCATCCCCGAAATTCATACAGCCTAGACAGAGCGCACTGACCTGTGCCCCCGTTCGCCCGAGAGATCGATACTCCATCGTTCCAGCTCCCCGCCCATTGATTTGTGCTCCCCTATTGTGCATAGAGAAGGGTTTCTCCTCCGCATTCGGCGCGTCCTCAAGGTTCTTACTGAGTTTTGAGGACGATGCGGGAGGGATAGTTCACGGAGTGGCAGAGGCGCTGTGTGGCCGGATGGAAGTCGGCGGCGCTTGCTTTGGCGATGTCGCCGAACGTCTGCGGGTTCCGGTCCACCAGCGGAAACCAGCTGCTCTGCACCTGCACCATCAGCCGGTGTCCCTTCCGGAAGGTGTGGCAGACATCCGGCAGGTCGAACTTCAGCTTGGTCACCTTACCGGGCACAAACGGCTCTGGCTTCTCGAAACTGTTCCGAAACTTGCCGCGCATCACATCCGCGCGCACCAGCATCTCATAGTCGGCCATCCTGGTCTTACCTGTCGCGGACTCGCTGTCGGGCGCGTCGGCAGGATAGACATCGATCACCTTGACGATCCAGTCGGCGTCGGTACCGGTGGTGGAGACGAAGAGATCTGCAGTAATCGGTCCGACGACGGTCATATCCTTCTCCAGCGGCTCCGTCTTATAGGTCAGAACGTCCGGGCGATCCGCTGCAAACCGCTGGTCGGCGATCATATACGTGCTGTCACGCCGGATGCCCTTGGAGGCGGTCGCGATATAGGGCACCGGATGGGCTGGATCGCTGACATAACTGTCGTAAGACTCCGCTGCCGGGAAGGCCCTGGGCTGTACAGCCGAGAGAGCACGCCCCGCTGAGAAGTAGAGCGACTGGGTGTGGAGGTCGCGGGGCGGCCAGGAGTCGAAAGAGAGCCACCGATTGGATCCGGTCGCAAAAACCCGCGCTTTCGGCTCCTTCCACTCCCCTGTATCTTTGAGATACCGATTGAAGAAAGGAAATTCGATCTCATCCCGATAGGCCGCCGCCGTCGCGCTGCGAAACGGGATGTCACCGAAACTGCTGCGGTCTCCCCCAGCCCACCCTCCGTGCGGCCAGGGGCCGACCACCAGGAAGTTCTGCGTCACCGGGCTCGTTCGCTCGATGGTCTTGAAGATATGCAGCGGGCCATAGAAATCCTCTGCGTCGAACCAGCCTCCCACCGTCAGTATGGCGGGCCGAATGTCCCGGATATGCGGCAGCAGATTGCGCGCCTGCCAGTAGGCGTCGTACGTGCCATGCTCCATCAGTTCGTTCCAGAACGGGATGGCGCTGTGGAAATAGCGCGCATTCCCGTTCGACAAGGGGCCGAGGTCGAGATAGAACTGGTAAGCATCGCTGGAGTTGTAGCGGAGTCCGGGCGAAGGCTGAGAGCGGGACGGTCCGGAACGAGGCCAGTCGAAGCCGGAGTCGAAGTCCCAGGAGAAGTTGTCCATCAGGTAGAACGCGCCGTTATGGTGGTCGTCGTCGCCCAGGAACCAGTCCGCGATCGGAGCCTGCGGCGAGACCGCCTTCAGCGCAGGGTGGGCATGGACGGCTCCCACGGCGGCATAAAAACCCGGATAAGAGATGCCCCACATTCCGACCTTCCCATTGTTATGGGGCACATTGTGGATCAGCCAGTCGATGGTATCGTAGGTGTCGGTGCTCTCGTCGATGTCGGTTCTGCCGTGGCTGCTCCCAAGCTGCGGGCGCATATTCACGTAGTCGCCTTCCGACATATACCTCCCGCGCACATCCTGATACACGACGATGTAGCCGCTCTCCGCGAAATGCGCCGAGGGGCCGATCGATCCGGGAAAGTTATCGGGGCCATACGGAACGCTGTAAGGCGTGCGTTCCATCAGAATCGGATAGCTCTTGGAAGCATCCTTCGGCGCGAAAATCACCGTATACAGCTTCTTCCCATCCCGCATCGCGATGGAGACCTCTGTTTTGGTATAGTTATCGCGCACCGAATACCGGGCCTGCGCACTGCCGCATCCAGACTGAAACGTCAGCCACAACACACACAGCCACACGCAGCCTCTATTCATCAATATCTTGTCCTTATATCGAGCGTTATGTTATCTTTCGTTTGTTCTCCCTTACAGCGGCGGTTCCCTGCTTTTTGCCCCTCAATGCGTCCACCTGAAGAATCGAAGGACGTTGTCCTTCGCTACGCGGCTTTGCCGGGGCGTTCTTCGGACGCGAGAGCCATTCCTGCCGACATGCGAATACCCTGCGTCCAGTCACTTAAGACCCTATACGAATGCTTGTCGGGGCTCTCAACAGCGAGCATTATAGAAAATTTTGATTGTTTGGTAAAACACACAGACCACC
>JAYTGR010000038.1:0-7766 GCA_043733205.1 Chthonomonadaceae bacterium | reverse complement strand
GAGATGCTTGTCCGTAGTAGGACGCAGATACTGACCAATCGTGACGGCGCTGACCCCAGCCTCACGCAGATCGCGCAGGGTCTGCAGGATCTCCTCATGGGTCTCCCCGAGCCCAAGCATGATTCCCGATTTCGTATAGATGGTCGGGTCCATGTTGGTGACGGTGCGCAGCAGATCGAGGGTGCGTTCGTATTTCGCCTGCGGCCGGACGGTGGGAGAGAGGCGCGCGACGGTCTCGATATTATGGTTGTAGATGTCGGGATGCGCTTCGACGACACGCCGAATACACCAGCGTTTGCCTTTGAAGTCGGGCGTCAGCACTTCGACGATGACTCCGGGGATCGCTGCGCGCAGGGCGCGAATGGTGTCCGCAAAGTGGCCCGCGCCCTCATCGGGCAGTTCGTCCCGTGCGACCGAAGTGACGACGACATGCTTCAGCCCCATCTCTTTGGCGGCTTCCGCGACACGGCGCGGCTCATCCATGTCCAGCTCCAGCGGCCGGCCCACTTTGATCGCGCAGAATCCGCAGCTGCGAGTACAGATATCGCCCAAAATCATGAACGTAGCCGTCTTTTTCGACCAGCACTCGCCGATATTCGGGCAGCGCGCGCTTTCGCAGACGGTGTTCAGTTTCGACTCGCGCATCATGTCGTTGACCATACCCACAGTCAGCGGGTTCGGGACGCGCTTTTTCAGCCACTCAGGTAAACGGGAGTTCACAGCGAATAGTTCCTTGGATAGTTATTGGCAGCGCGTCACTCATCCTGACCGCGCTCAAAAACGGATGAAAGCTAGGAGTTCAGTGTACCGTATTTACCCCCGCAAATCAAATGTGCTCTCAGGAGAGGAGTGGAGGGACATCAAAGATCTGTATCGAAATCGCTAGCCTGTGGAGCAGATGCCACTGACGGCCAAGCAAATGCCGGATTGTGAGCGCGCGTTCGTATTCGCAGATCTGTCTCAGGTCGAAGCACGTTGTCCTTTTTTCGCCCAAGGCGCACAGGGAGGGATAACATACCTCGCTTCCATGTGGAAAGTGTATAACATTCCGCAAATTGGGATGATTACGACCGAGTTTGATCTCGTCGGAATTCCCAGCCCCCTACTGCTAGAAAAGGTACTTAAGTGTTCTGAACACGACTATTCTAGAGGAATCGGAGGGGCGTTGTCAGGCGGGTAATAGATGGACTTTCCTTTGTCCGTAATGATTCTCCCACCGTTTTTTAGGCTGATGCCCTGCTTCTTGAGATCTTCTGCTGTCTTAGGATCAGGCGTATCATCTCAATAACACGGGGGAACTTGCCACAAATCGCGATATTCTGATCTCAGAGCATGGCGATATCGAGACTTTTACCCCGACTTATTGAGGTGATACACAGATAATCACCAAACAATCTATGCTTCACAATGACCTGGTTCGTGAGGAAGGAAGTAGGCTCCTCCTTCTGCAGTTTTGGTTGACGCTCAGGGGCGATAAATGCTATCATACTAATATGAATAGTCGGATGGTGCGTTGCGAGGCCATCTCAAGCACATCCGACACAGTTTGCAATGCGCGCAGTTCAGCGTGCCGTCCGTGTCAGCGTGTGCCGGCAGACAAGATTTAGACCGGAGACGTGACAGGCAAATCCCGATATCCAAAGAAGGAGCCTTCAAACATCATGGCTGTCAGAGTAGGAATTAACGGTTTCGGTCGTATCGGTCGCCTGACCCTGCGCACCCTGCTTGCTCGCCACGCAGACGACGTCGAAGTCGTCGCGATCAACGATCTGACCGATGTCAAGACCAACGCCCACATGTTCAAGTGGGACTCGACCTACGGTCCGTTCGGCGGAGAGATCAGCACCGAAGAGAAAGATTTCATTGTCAACGGCAGGAAGATCACCGTCTTTGCCGAGCGCGAACCCGGCGCCATTCCGTGGGACAGCGAAGGCGTAGACATCGTCGTGGAATCGACCGGCTTCTTCACCGACGCCACCAAAGCGGCTGCGCACCGGGAGCATGGCGTCAAGAAGGTCATTATCTCGGCTCCGGCCAAGAACGAAGACCTGACGATCGTCCTCGGTGTCAACGAGAAGGTCTACGACAAGTCCAGGCACCACGTCGTCTCCAACGCCTCCTGTACGACCAACGGCCTCGCGCCCATCGCGAAAGTCCTCAACGACAGTTTCGGCATCGAGAAGGGCCTGCTGACCACCGTGCACGCCTACACCAACTCGCAGCGCCTGCAGGACACGGCCTCCAAAGACCTGCGCGACGCCCGCGCCGGAGCCGAGAATATCGTTCCCAGCTCGACCGGCGCCGCCCGCGCCGTCGGTCTGGTCATCCCGTCTCTCGTCGGCAAGTTCAGCGGCATGGCGTTCCGGGTCCCGACCCCGACCGTCTCCGTCGTCGACTTCACCGCACTGCTGGGCCGAGACGTGACCATCGACGAGATCAATGCGGCCGTCAAAGCGGCGGCGGACGGCCCGATGAAGGGCATCGTCGAGTACACCGAACTGCCCCTCGTCTCCACCGACATGAAGGGCAACACGCACTCCTCGATCTTCTCCGCCTCCGATACCATCGCGGTCGGCGGCAACCTGGTCAAGGTCGTCTCCTGGTACGACAACGAATGGGGCTACTCCTGCCGCGTCGGCGACCTCATCGCCTACATCGCCGAACAGGGCCTGTAAATCGCATTGTGTTTCTGCGCACGGCAGAGAGTCTTGTACTCTCTGCCGTCTTTGTGTGCAAGACTGCCCGTAAGGAGATAAAAACTCATGAATAAAAAAACTCTGAACGATATCGATGTCACCGGCAAGCGTGTGCTGGTGCGGGTCGATTTCAATGTGCCGCAGGATGAGCACGGTAAGATCACCGACGACACCCGCATCGTCGCGGCGCTGCCGACCATCCAGTACCTGATTTCACACGGCGCGAAGACCATCCTCGTCTCGCATCTGGGCCGTCCGAAAGGCGTGACCCCGAAGTACACGCTGGAGCCGGTCTCAGAGGCGCTCTCCGTCCTGCTGGGTAAAGATGTACCGCTGCTGGACGATATTCTGGCCGACGCGACCGAAGAGACCATCTTCGCCCTTGAAGAGGGCGACGTCGTGATGCTGGAGAATGTGCGCTTCTATCCGGAAGAGGAGAAGAACGATCCTGAGTTCGCGGATCGCCTCGCCCGTCTCGCGCAGCTCTATGTCAACGACGCCTTCGGCACGGCACACCGCGCCCACGCCTCGACAGAAGGTGTCGCGCACTTCATTCCGGCGGTCGCAGGCTTCCTGATGGAGAAAGAGCTCGAATACTTAGGCGGCGCGCTCACCGAGCCGAAACGGCCCTTCGTCTCTATTCTGGGCGGCGCGAAGGTCAAAGACAAGATCGGCGTCATCAAGGAGCTGCTCGGCAAGGTCGATACGCTGATCATCGGCGGCGGCATGGCCTACACCTTCCTGAAAGCGCAGGGCATGGAGATCGGGAACTCGCTGCTGGACAAGGCGAACATCGAGTTCTGCAGAGAGATCCTGGCGGCCGCAGGCGACAAGATCCTGCTGCCCGAAGATGTGATCGTCACCAACAAGAATCCGTTCGACGTGGGCGAAGCCGCCTGCGAGACCAAAGTCGTCTCCGTACAAGACATCCCCTCCGACTGGGAAGGCGCGGACATCGGTCCGAAGACCATCGCGAAGTTCAGCGCGGCGATCCAGGGCGCGGGCACGGTCGTCTGGAACGGCCCGATGGGCATCTTCGAGTTCAGCAAGTTCGCGGAAGGCACCCGGGGCGTCGCGAAGGCGCTGGCGGAATCAGGCGCGATCACCATCATCGGCGGCGGCGACTCGGCGGCCGCAGTCGTCCAGCTCGGTTATGGGGACAAAATGACCCATATCTCGACGGGCGGCGGCGCGTCCCTGGAGTTTCTGGAAGGCAAACCCCTTCCCGGCGTCGCGGCTCTGCTGGACAAATAAGCGCACTATTCAGGAGGTTTGAGATGCGTCAGATCGTGATTGCGGGGAACTGGAAACTGAACTGTACTCAGTCAGAAGCGGAGCGGCTGGTCGGGGAGCTGCTGGGGCGTCTGGAGATCGCGGACGGCGTGGTCGTCGTGATCTGCCCGCCCTTTACGGCGCTGTCGGCCGTCGGCGAGTCGCTGGCGGGCACCGGCGTGGCGCTGGGCTCGCAGGATGTTTTCTGGAAAGACAAAGGCGCTTACACCGGGCAGATCTCCGCGCCCATGCTGCGGGAACTCGGCTGCCGGTACGCCATCGTGGGCCACTCCGAGCGGCGGGGCCGCTTCGGTGTGCCGGAGCCGGATTTCGATGCGGACACTCTCGCCTATTTCGGGGAGAAGGACGCTGTGGTCAACCGCAAACTGCGCGCGGCGCAGGCGGCGGGTCTGACCCCCATCTGCTGCATCGGCGAGACCCTGGCGGAGCGGCAGACAGGCGAGACCGATGCCGTGGTCGCAGGCCAGGTGACCGCCGCACTCAGGGATGTGACGGCGGAAGAGGCGGCCCGGCTGATCTTCGCCTATGAGCCGGTCTGGGCCATCGGGACCGGCGAGGTCTGCGCGGCGGACGAGGCGGATCGGGTCTGCGGCGTGGTGCGGCAGACCGTCGGCAGCCTCTACGACGCAGCGACGGCCGAGGCGGTACACGTGCAGTACGGCGGCAGCGTCAATGCCGGTAATGCGGCGGACCTGCTCGCCAGACCGAATATCGACGGTGCGCTCGTCGGCGGCGCAAGCCTCAAACCGGCCGACTTCGCCGCCATCGTCAAAGCCGCCAACCTATAGCAGGATTTTGCGGGGCCTGCAATCAATATAATTGGGTAACGAATTCCGAAAACGGCATGGGAGAGACGCGAGTCGCTGCCATGCCGTCATCGCTAGTTTGGAGGAGTTCCCGATAATGAAGACATGTATCGTTCTTGCGCTGGCGGCGCTGTTAGCCATCGGCGGTTCCCGCCCTGCACTGGCGCAGGCAAACTATCCGGACGACCCGGACAACCATGCGAAAGCGGATGTGCCGAAGGGCAAAGTCACCCAGATGCCCAGCTGGAAGAGCCAGATCTTCGACCATACCGAGCGCGAATGGTGGATCTATGTGCCCTCCCAGTACACCCCCGATAAACCGGCCTGCGTCATGATCTTTCAGGACGGCGGCGGCTACAAGGGCCAGGTCCCGATCGTGTTCGACAACCTGATCGCCAAGGGCGATATGCCCGTCACGATCGGTATCTTTATTCAGCCGGGCAATCTTTTGCCGGACGGCACGAAGCGCGGCAGAGGCCAGCGCAGTTTCGAGTACGACACCGTCTCCGACCAGTATTCGCGCTTTCTGCTCGAAGAGATCCTGCCGGAAATCGAAAAGACCTACAAACTGCGCCACGATCCCGCCAGCCGCGCCGTCGCCGGGCTGAGCAGCGGCGCGGCCTGCGCCTTTACCGCCGCCTGGTTTCGGCCCGACCAGTTCAGCAAAGTTCTCTCCTGGATCGGCAGTTACACCAATCTGGCCGGCGACAAAAACGGACTGGGGGGCGCGCACAACTATCCTTTTATGATCCGTCGTACGGACAAGAAACCGATCCGTGTCTTCCTGCAGGATGGCGACACCGACCTGGACAACGATTTCGGCAACTGGCCGCTGGCGAACCAGTCGATGGCCAAAGCGCTGGCGTTCAAGGGATACGACTATAAGTTCGAGTTCGGTCACGAAGGTCACAACGGCAATCAGGGGAACGCGCTCCTGCCCGCCAGCCTCAAATGGCTGTGGCGCGACTACAAGCCGGAGTAGATAAGCCGAAGCAGATCGCTTCCTGTGCTGCTCTCTATCACCATGACAATCCACTTCGACCCGCCGTTCGGCCCTGTGCAGACCGCAGCGCTTCTGCTGCTGACGGTCGGGGCCGCGCTTGCGCTCTACCTGGGGCGTGAGATGCGGCGGTCGAAGCGGCATCCGCTGTTGATCGTCCTGCGGAGCGGTGTCATTCTGCTGCTGGCGCTGCTGCTGATCAATCCGGTCGCCACGCTGACCGCTCCCCAGGCGAAGCGCAAAGCCCCGTTTCTCCTCCTCCTCGATACGTCCCGCAGCATGACGACCCGCGATGTGCCCACCGTTTCCGCTCCCGAAACACGCTGGCAGGCGGCGCGGCAGGCCACGCTGGACAATCATGTCCTCCTCGAAGCGCTGGCGCAGCGGTATCAGGTGCGCGTCTACGGCTTCGATGCCCGCGCGGCGGCAGCGGACATCGGTGTCCTGCGCGCGCTGGAGAGCCCGCACGGCGACCATACCTCTCTGGGCGATGCCCTCACGCAGGCGGTCGGCGCGAACCGTCCTGCCGGAGCCTCCGGCAGTTTCGGGGGGGTGCTGCTGGTGTCGGATGGGCGGGACAATGGGCAGACCAGTCCGCTCGATGCGGCGCGCACCGCCAAGTCGCTCGGGTTTCCGGTCTATACGCTCTGTGTGGGACAGGAGACGAAGGCACAGGACATCGAGGTCGTGGCGCAGCGTCCCCAGGTCTTTGCCGAGCCCGGACAGCAGATCGAGATCACGGCGGACGTGCGCGATACCGGCATCCCACGAGGGCCTGTCACCGTGGAGCTTTTGCGCGACGGCAAGCGGGTCGCTGCGCAGAACCTGACGCTTTCCCCTGGCCGCCACGAGGTCAGTTTTCCTGTGGTGGAGGCGCATCGGGGCTTCTGCCGCTATGCGATCGCCTGCTCGCCCCTGCCCGGCGAGACCGACCTGACCAACAACCGCGCCAATGTCTTCCTCAACGTGATGGACAGCCATGCGCGGGTGCTGCTGCTGGAGGGTCAGCCGACCTGGGACTCGAAGTTCCTGGCCCAGGCGCTCCGCGACGATCCCACGATCCGGCTCGACAGCGTCTATCAGCTGACCGACACGCGCCCGTTCGCCGTCAGCGGCAGCGCGGAGCAGCCCATCGTGCATGTGCCGCGCACGGTGGAAGATTTCGCGCACTACGATGTCCTCCTGCTGGGCCGAGGCTACGAGTCGTTCTTCGATGCCAAAGCGACGGAGGAGCTGAAGAAGTGGGTCGGGGATCGGGGCGGCTGCCTGGTCTTCCTGCGGGGCCGCGCCGACGAACACACGCCCGGTCTGCGCGATCTGGAGCCGCTCACCTACGGCACACAGGAGCTGGCAACGGCCCAAATTCGCCTGACGGACGCCGGACGCTCGCATCCGGGCTTCGCTTTCGACACCAAAGAAGACGCGCAGACCGTCGTCAGGAAACTGCCTTCGCTCGTTACGGCCACGCGGGTTCAGAACGAGAAGGCGCTGGCCGTGGTGCTGGCGCGGTCGCCGGATTCGGAGAGCGGCGCCGACAGCAAGCCGATGGCGACCCTGGCGTATCAGCGGTTCGGGCAGGGCAAAGTGATGGCGGTGGTGGGGCAGGGGCTCTGGCGATGGGCGTTTCTGCCGCCCGATCAGGAGAAGTACAGCAGGGTCTATCCGGAGTTCTGGGCGCAGACGATTCGCTGGCTGGTGAGCGAGTCGGACTTCCTGCCGGGCCAGAACATCGCCCTGCGCACGGACAAGACCACCTACTCGGCATCGGAGACGGTCAGCCTGCTCGGTTTCCTGCGCGGCCCGAAGAACGTCACTCCGCCCCAGATCACGCTGACTCTGCCGGGCGGCCAGACGACCTCGCTGACGCCCGCGCGCGGAGACGGCAAAACAGCGGACTTCACCGCCTCGTATCGCCCGCCCTCTCCCGGAGAGTACATCGCGACGGTCGCGCCTCCGTCCGGCAGCAAAAAA
>JAYTGR010000037.1:0-2808 GCA_043733205.1 Chthonomonadaceae bacterium | reverse complement strand
CATATCTCCGCGCTCCGGCGCAGTGCCTACCGGCGAAGGTGTACGCGCCGACAGACTGTTATTTTTAGAAGAGCAGCATCCTGCATCGACAGCCTGCTTTCGTTCGTCCGATCCGGTGAAGGGGTGGGACATAGAGTGCAAAGTTTACCTCACTTTTCCGTGTGCGCAGTCGCCTTACCAGCGAAGGAGAGATATATTGACAATATAAGCATGCTGTATTGACAATGCAGGCATCGAATGTTATAATAGCACATCCGAATGTGCAAGAGGAGTTCATGCCGGTTACAACTTACGACATCGCGCAGAAACTGGGCATCTCGCAATCCACGGTATCGCGTGTTCTGAATGGAGTGCAGGGCTATCGGGTTGCCGAAAACACACGCCTTCGGGTGGTGGAGGAGGCCCGCCAGATGGGGTATCGCCCCAATTCGATCGCCCGATCCCTGCGGAAGCGTCGTACCAATATTGTCGGATTCTACAGTGGTTACGGTTATCTCAACGCCCGCAATGCGTATATCGCCTCCGTAATCGGTGCCCTGCAGCAAGCCTGCGACTCTGAGGTGCTCGATATCCTGCTGCACGGCGCATTCCGGCAGCGCACAACCGACGAGGTCTTCGGCGAACTGGTAGACGGACGTATTGACGGTCTCTTTCTGCATACGCTGTCGTCCGATCCGCTTGTGGAACTTCTGGTGGAGTCTTCCCTGCCCGTCGTCGCGATCTCCGATGCGCTGCCAGGATTGGCAAGCGTCGTTGCCGACGATCGGGACGGTATCCGCCAAACAATCGAGTATCTGTTCGCTCGCGGCCACCGGAGGATCGCCTACCTGGCTCCGGAGCCGCGTTTCGTCTCCGTAGAGAACCGCGTTGCCGCGTTTCTATGCGAAATGCACGCGCGCGGCGAACGGGATGCACGGGTGATTCGCAGCCAGGGCACCGAACTCGACACGCTGCCGAACCTGCTGGATGTGGCCGGGTCACCGACAGCTGTCTGCTGCTGGAACGACCTGACGGCGGCGAACCTGCTGGTAAGCTGCCGTGAGTTCGGCATTCGCGTGCCGACAGACCTCGCTGTCGTGGGGTTTGACGGCGTGCTCAACAGCCGTTTGATGGCGCAGGCGCTGACTACGATTGCCGTGCCCTGGGACATTATCGGTCAGCGGGCTGTAGCGCTGCTGATGGCTCAGATACGCGGCAGCAAGGTGCCGCGTGAAAGCTGTGTCCCGGTTCGGTTAGTGCCCGGCGAGACAGCGTAAGGAGACGTGCAGCGATAACTGCTTCCTAATCGCCTTCGTTTCGATCTCGTTTGGGGCGAAATAGTGGAGCGTTAATTGTTGCCGCTGTCCTAAGGATGCTGCCCCAAAGCAGGCAGCGATCTTTACCGGCCAGCACATCCGATCTTGTCGTTTCGGTGCGTCGGGCGAACGATGCAGCATACGACCACAGGAAGGAGGCAAAACCAGGCAAAAGAACAACGATTTAGGAAGCAATAAGCGCTGCAGCCAACTGAGCTGCTGCTCGACCCGATTACCGTACAAAGTTAGGAGACGATTGATGAAACAAAGAGGTTTTACACTTATCGAACTACTGGTGGTAATTGCAATTATCGCCATACTGGCGGCTATCCTCTTCCCCGTCTTTGCCCAGGCTCGCGCCAAGGCGCGGCAGGCGTCCTGTACATCCAATGTCAAACAGCTCTCGCTGGGAACCATGATGTATCTGCAGGACTACGATGAAACCTTCCCCTTCTGGAACTGGGGCGATTCCTATGGCGGCGGCTCCCGAACCCCCAACCACTTCGAGTCCTTCTGGGCCACCGCCATCTATCCCTATGTCAAAAATGGCCAGGTCTACGCCTGTCCCAGTTCCAACGACCAGAGCACCACCCGTCAGAACCTGATGTGGGCCTGGCTCAGCAATGCCCAGCTCGCTGCCTCCGGCATAGCGCCCCAGCTGCTGGATGTGCCGATCAACTATGGCATAAGCGAGCCTCTGCAGTCAGGCAACGTGTGCGGCCAGGACGGCAGCCACACCGGCTGCAACGAATCCAGTCTGGACGCGCCTGCCAACACCCTGGTCGTGGCCGACTGCAATACCGGCACCACCACCGGCTGGGTTCCCAGCAGCAACGCGACCGATCCGCTGCATCATTACATCATCTCGCGCGTCGCCTATCCCAACATACCACCGGGCTGCTGGGGCGCTACGGCCACCTGCGGGGCTACTCAGGTAGATGTAGGAGACTATCGCTCCGACATCAACGTCAATTATCCCACCTTCGACAAGCAGACCCGCCATTCTGGGGGCAATATCGTCGGCTATGCCGACGGGCACGCCAAGTTCCTCAAAGATAATCGTACGACCTGGGATCTGTTCAACGGATATACCGGGCCGGGCAGCTCGCTCTAACGAGTTCTGCCCGAGCGCAGAGGACTCACCCCTGCCGGCGGCAGGCGCCGGCAGGGGTGTGTCCAGAAGGAGAGGAATTATGAAACAGAATGTACCGGGCGCTGTGGCGGTGGTGATCGTGATCGTCGTGGTGCTGCTGCTGGCGGTTTTCGGGTGGCGCAAGGTCTCAGGCGCCGATAACGATGTGACCCAGGAGACGGTCAGCCGTTATCAGAATATGTCCAAGCAGACATTCGGTGCGGGAGGCTCCAGTCAGATGACGCATGGCAAACCCCCTGCCGACGCGCCGGCTGCCAGCGCGGGCAATCCATAAGAGAGGCAGGCATCACGCCGAGGCATCGTGCTCGAATCCGGAGAGGCGCCGCTCGCTCTGTATGCGTTGGCGCCCACCAGAAAGCA
>JAYTGR010000036.1:0-2815 GCA_043733205.1 Chthonomonadaceae bacterium | reverse complement strand
GGGCAGCAGGCTGAAGCGCAGCGCCACGACATAGCCGCACTGCGTATTGCCTTTGATCCGGGCATCCGGACCGACGAACGCCTGATTGAACGCGGCTTTGATGCCGTTGAAGAGCGCCGCGTACTTCTGCTCATCGTCGGCCTTGCCGAGCGCATGTGCGATGCGGGTCATGAGACTGGCATCGTAGGCGAAGTAAGCGGTCGCGAGCACATCCTTGGGCGTGTCGGCATTGATGCTGAGCCAGTCGCCGAAGTTGTTGTTGGCGCGTTTCCGCCACAGCAGATCCGGATTGGCGTCCTGAATGTAAGCGACCCAGCGCGTCATCGAAGCGTAGTGCCGTTCCAGGATGCGCGTGTCGCCGTAACAGGCGTAGATGGTCCAGGGACAGATTATGCCCGCATCGCCCCACGCCGGAGCGCCATCCGAGGGATCGACAAGGCGGGGGGAGACATCGGAGAAAGCGCCATCGGCAGACTGCGCATCCTCCACATCATCCGCCCATTTGTTCATAAAGGAGGCGATGTCGGCGTTGAAACAGCCTGTCCGAACGAAGATCTGCGCATCTCCCATCCAGCCCAGGCGCTCGTCGCGCTGCGGGCAGTCGGTGGGCACCTCGTAGTAGTTGCTGCGCTGCCCCCACTGTATGTTGTGCTGCAGCTGATTGACCAGCGGATTGGAGCAGACAAAGGCATCCGGATTGATATCGACGGAACTGAGTACGACGCCGGTAAGGGTGTCTTTGCCCGGTTTGCCGGGCAGACCGGTGACCTCCACATACCGGAAGCCATGAAAGGTGAAAGAGGGTTCGTATGTCTCGACGCCGCTGCCGCGCAGGATGTACTGGTCCGTCGCGCGGGCACTGCGCAGGTTCGTCGTATAGACCGAGCCGTCCGGGTTGAGCATCTCGGCGAAGCGCAGGGTGACACGGCTGCCCGCCCTGCCCGAGACCTTCAGGCGCACCCAGCCGACCATATTCTGCCCAAGATCGAAAACATAAACCCCGGCAGGCTTCTGCGTGATGCTTTTGGGCTGGAGGGTGAGCACACGATGGACACTCGGCCCCGCCTGCGCGACCAGATGGACGCCGCCGGGACAGGCGCTGGCGACAGTACGCACTACATTGGGCGGGGTCTTGATTTCCGGCGTCTCTATGACAGCGGCAGTGCCCCATTTTGCGTCATCGAAGGCAGGAGTGTTCCAGCCCGGCATCTCGCGGGTGGCGTCGTACTCTTCGCCCATGAGCATGTCGGAGGAGCGGAGCGGGCCGTCGGCGGAAGTGCGCCAGGAGCCGTCGGTCGCAATGGTCTGTCGCGTGCCGTCGGCGTACTCGACTTCGAGCTGCGCCAGCAGGGCGTTGCGGGAGCCGTAGTGGTTGTGCTGGTGCCCGAAGCCGACATAGCCGCTGAACCAGCCGTCGCCAAGCGTCAGGCCCAGAGCGTTCGCACCGGGTTTTAGATGCTGGGTCAGATCGACGACCTGATACGGGACACGCCGCGAGAAGTCGGTCCAGCCGGGGCGGAACAGGTCGGATCCGACATGCTGCCCGTTCACGAACAGATCGTAGAGGCCCAGCGCCGTCACATAGAGGCGCGCAGAGCGAATGGGCTTGGCGGCCTGAAACGTTTTACGAAAGAAGGGCACGGGCGCAGGCTCCGCCGCCGCCGCTCCTGGCACCCCCCAGGGCGCTTCGCCGAGATTGGCGAGTTTCATAGCCGGTTTCCAGGCGGCGTCCGCGAAGGCGGCCGTCTGCCAGCCCGGCGCAGGCGCCATCGCGGTCTTCCAGGCCGGCCCCGACACGACACGCTGCACGGTCCCATCCGCATAAGTGATTTTAAGACGCGCTGCCAGCCCGGCCGGGCCGCTCTCGTTGTACGCGCGGATACTGAGCAGATTGCGCCCTGGCACGAGGCTCTTCGTCACCTCCGTCGGCGTGAGCGAGGCCCAGCCGCTGCCGGTTCCGACCGGCTTTCCGTTGAGGCTCGCGTCGTAATCGTTGTCGGCCAGAGCGATCAGGTCCGCCCGTTTGACGCTCTTGCCTGCCGGCACATCGAAGACAGCCCGAAAATAGCGGCTGCCCTTCGGGGCCTCCCGGCGCGGGTCGCCTTCCGGAAACCAGATCCACTGGATGTCGTGGGTATCCTCGGCCGCAGCAGTCTCCTGCGATTTCTCGCATCCGATCCACCGGGCCTGCCAGTCCTGCGGGGCGAGCAGCCCCATCTCCCACGAGGCGGGTGCGCTCCAGGCCGAGGGGATGCCGTCCCGATCCCAGACCCGTACGCGCCACCAAACATGTTCGCGTGAGTGCAGCGGTTTGCCGCCATAAGCCACCTGCGCAGACCGATCGGAAACGACTTTGCCGCTGTCCCACAGGTCTCCCTTGCCGCTCCGGATCTCTTTCTCGTTCTCTCCCGCGACGATCTGATAGGCGGTCTGTATCTCGCCCCGGCGCGAGGAGGCCGACTGCCAGGCAAGCCGCGGCTGCGGTGTGTCGAGGCCGAGCGGATTGGCGCGGTATTCGCAGCGCAGCGCAGCCGGCTGCATTCCGCCCGTCGCTGCCAGCCCGAGCAGCAGTGTCGTCCAGAGGCTCATAGTTATCTCTCCCAGTCAAAAAGTCTGTCGGCAGTCCTCATGGCTCCGCCTCGCACCTACAACAGTTCGCCCTCGTGTCATGCTCTTCCTGCCTCGGGGCTCTCCTCCCCTGAAACCGGTGCCGGTACGCAGAATTTCGTTCTCTGCCCTCTCTTATGAAGCCAAAGCCTCCAAACGGCCGTAACATTGGGAACAAGCGATGAAAAAGCCCGTCCAATGGACAGGA
>JAYTGR010000035.1:0-2819 GCA_043733205.1 Chthonomonadaceae bacterium | reverse complement strand
TGATCGATAGGACTCTGCGGCAGTCCAATGATGGAAGCGCCCCCAAACAGGCCAGCCTTGAAGTTTACGCTTTTCGCATGACCGTCTGCGAAATTCATGTTGAGCCTGCCGCCGTGCCGCATTCCGCCACTGGTTTTGACGCTGGTATAGTACTGGTAGATGTAGTTGGTGCAGATCGTGTACCGCGGATTGTCCCCCGTATCGCCGTACACGAAGAGATCGGCCGGAGCGGCTATCGCAGCAAGGGCGACTCCGGGATAGACGTAACCGCCGGAAAACTTGACGCGAGGCTGTACGACCCCGGATGGGACATTGGACAGGATGCCCCAGTTGTACCCGTAACCGATGCAGCGCTGGAGGGGATTGACGGCCTCCTGGCCGCTGCAGGTGTCTCCTGTCGGCATCGTCCACTCCGTGCGGTCCGGACAGTAGAACATATTGATGTTCTTGACATAAGGCTGGATGATGACCCAGAAGTCCGGATCGTACGGCAGGCTGTTATCGTGAATGACGGCGGGCGTCGTTTCGTCGTAGTCCTGTGTGTACATGGCGAACGCCACGCCCATCTGTTTGACGTTGCTCAGGCAGGAGGTGCGCCGCGCCGATTCGCGCGCCTGTGCAAAGACCGGAAACAGAATGGCTGCGAGGATTGCAATAATTGCGATCACTACAAGCAGTTCGATAAGCGTGAATGCATTCTGGCTGCGTTTCATAAGTTTTCTCCTTGTGCAGCTCAGGAAACCTGCAGGAACGACCGCTTCCCCATGGGATCGGCTTCGATCTCCTTTGTGGTGAAGAAGCTGGGCGCTCGTTTCGCCGGCTTTCCTGAGACAGGGAAAGAATACATGATTTTGTTTAAGCGAGCATTATGGTTCGATTAAGGTTTTGTTATGAGATCCTTGACGCAGAAACTGCGACGTTCGTTAATTTGAACAAGCGAAAACGGTTTTTGCGCATTTTGGGGTATTATGAACGCATTGCTAACCGAAGAACGGCAGAGATTCGCCTTTGGGAGTTCCCGGTGCCGGGAAGTCGCAGAGGCTTTGTTGTTCGCATCACCTTGCGGACACAGCGTTTGCCCCGGGAACCAACGCGATGCAGAACTTAGTACGCTTTGCTCATGAGATACGCGGCTACTCGCGACTGCTGCTTGTAATCGCCCTCCTTACCCTCGTCAACTCGGCCCTGAGTCTGCCGCCGCCCCTGATCCTGCGCTACCTCACAGACAACCTGCAGCAGCATAAACATGTCAACCTGCCCGGCGTCTTTCTCGTCGTGGTCGGCCTGGCGGTCGGCAGCGCATTCTTCGGTTACTGGCTCACCTACTCTATCACCCTGCTCGGTCAGAAATTCAAGTACGAGATGCGCCGCAAGCTCTACGCGCATATGCAGACACTCTCGTTGGGCTTCTTCGAGAAGAGCCTGACCGGCAAACTGATGTCCAACATCACCAACGATGTAGCGTCTCTCGACCAGCTGATCGGCGGAGGCTTCGTCAATGTGCTCAACGACAGCGTCACGCTGATCGGGGCGATGGTCATCATCTTCTGTATCAACTGGCATCTCGCTCTGGTCGCGCTCATCGTCTATCCGATCTACATCCTCAACTACCTCACCTTTATCGGCCGGATCAAGTTTACCAGCAACGAGGTGCGCGAGCAGCGGGAAGGCATCTACGGCGACCTGCAGGAAAAACTCGCTGGTGTGCAGATCGTCAAGTCGTATGCCAAGGAGCGTTATGAGGTGCGGCAGTTCGTTGGGGAGACCCGCAGCCTGCTCGGCCTGAACGTGCGTATGACGATGCTCAGCACCGCGCTCTGGACCATCGCCGAGTTCATCGGCAGCGGCATCGGCACCGGCCTGCTGCTCTGGTACGGCGGCAGACTGGTTATCGAGGGCCGCCTGACTCCTGGAGGGCTCATGGCCTTCTACGGCTTCATGGGCGGCTATCTCTATGCCCCCACCGTGCGCCTGATTCAGTTGAACGACCAGATCGCCCGCACCGCCACCGCGCTCGGGCGCATCTTCCAGACGCTCGACACCAAACCGATCGTCAACGACCGTCCCAGCGCCATTGCCCTGCCCACCGTGCAGGGCGATGTGCGCTATGAGGATGTCTGGTTCGAATACGAGCCGGGGCAGCCGGTCATCAAAGGCGTGAACCTCGACGTGAAGGCCGGACAGATGATCGCCTTCGTCGGGCAGTCCGGCTCCGGCAAGACCACGATGGTCAACCTGCTGCAGCGCCACTACGATGTGACCACGGGCCGCCTGACGATCGACGGGCACGACCTGCGCGATGTGCAGCTGAAGAGTGTGCGCCAGCAGGTAGGCGTCGTGATTCAGGAGACCGTGCTGTTCAACACCACCATTCGCGAGAATATCCGCTACGGCAAACTCGAAGCCACCGACGCGCAGGTGGAAGAGGCTGCCCGTGCCGCCAATATCGCCCATGTGATCGACGCGCTCCCGCGCGGCTACGACACACGCCTCGGCGAACAGGGCATCAAACTCTCCGGCGGAGAGAAACAGCGCATCGCGATCGCCCGCGCCATTCTCTCCGATCCGCGTATTCTGATCCTGGACGAGGCTACCTCCTCGCTCGACTCCGAGACCGAAAGCCTGATCCAGGAGGCCCTCGACCGTCTGATGACAGGCCGCACCAGTTTCGTAGTCGCGCACCGCCTCTCCACTATCGTAAAAGCCGATAAGATCGTGGTCATGAGCAAAGGCATCATTCAGGAGATGGGCAGCCACGAAGAGCTGCTGGCCCTGGACGGCACCTACGCCAGCCTCTACAATCAGCAGTTCAAAGTCGC
>JAYTGR010000034.1:0-19136 GCA_043733205.1 Chthonomonadaceae bacterium | reverse complement strand
TTCTGCCTCTTCGTCATGGCTCGTCGATCCGGGTTTCCAGAGCGGTACGTTCGCGGGAGGGGGCCTGGAGTTGGGGATAAGCAGGGCAGAGATCGGTGAGCGGACAGAGTGAGCAGAGAGGCGTGATCGCTTTGCAGACATGTCGGCCATGCGTGATGAGGGCGACGTGAAAGCGGAAGGTCTGCTCCGGAAGGATCTGCGCCTGCAGCGCGTCGTGCGCTTTCGCTTCCCCTATTCGTTTTTCGATCAGGCCGAGCCGCCATGCGACACGGAAGACGTGCGTATCGACCGGCAGAACAGGCCGTCCCATCGCGAAGCAGAGGACGATGCCCGCTGTCTTTGGGCCGACGCCCGGCAGACCGCGCAGCCAGGCCCGAGCCTCGGCATCCGTCATGGCGTAGAGAAAGTCCAGTGAGAGCTGACCGCGCTCCTCCAGCAGGCTGCGCAGGACGTTCTGAATGCGCGGAGCCTTTGTTTCGGCCAGCCCACCGCTGCGAATAGTTTCAACAAGTTCCGGCACGGGCGCATCCATCACCTGCTGCATGGTGGGATAGCGCCGCTTCAGCTGCTCGAAGGCGCGGGAAGAGTTGGTATCCGAGGTGTTTTGCGACAGGATACAGGCGACCAGTTCGTCCAACGGGTCGTTACGCGGTGTCCAGTCGGGAACGCCGTAGACGGCCTCCAGACGCTCCAGTATCGTGCCAATCCTGTCTTCGGCCTCTGCAGACGGAATCCCCGCCTCCGGCTCCCGCACCGTTATATCGTGTCTCATAGCTTATGCTGCTCTCTTCACGCGGCAAGCCTCCCTGCAGGCCATATAATACAGCGGCCCTCTTCGCGAAGTGAAAGAGGGCCGCTGCGATCCGTATCGTTGGGACGGCTATTTGCCGTGGCACCGCTTGTACTTCTGGCCGCTGCCGCACCAGCAGTTGTCGTTGCGGCCGCCCTTCCAGTCGGCAGGAGCGCCATCATCGCGGCGGTTGGAGAGAGCGCTCGCGCCGTCCATGTTGGTGGCGATACCGCTGGGAGCGGGCATGTTCCCCGGTGTGTAGCGGGGCAGGCTCTGCGGAAGCGGGATCGCTGGGGCAACCATCTGCTGCGGCGGCGTTTGCGGAAACTCCTGCGGCGGCGGCTCGTTCACGATCTGAACGCGCATGATGTTGCGCACGATGTCGTCCTGAATCGCCTGCTGCATCCGCTCGAACTCCCCGAACGCCTCTTTCTGGTAGATCAGCAGCGGATCCTTCTGCTCGTAGCCGCGCAGATGAATGCCCTCGCGCAGGTACTCCATGTTGGCGAGATGCTCCATCCACTTGGAGTTGATCGCGCGCAGAGCCATCCAGCGCTCCAGTTCGCGCATCGTGCCTTCGCCCTGCAGTTCGGTGAACTCCGCCTCACGCGACTCGTAGACGTTCACAACGTGATCGATCAGGTAGGAGATCATCTGATCCCGATTTTTGCCCTGAAGGTCGTCCACTGTGATGACCGGGTACAGCATGAAGAAGTCGTTGAGTTCGTTGTAGAGCGTGTCGAGATCCCATTCGCTCTGCGGCTGATCCGAGCGGACATAGACGGTGACGGCGGCCTGAATGTTCTCCCGCACGTAGTGCAGGATGGTCTCTTTCAGGTTGACGCCTTCCAGAATACGCCGCCGTTCGCGGTAGATGAGTTCGCGCTGGCGGTTCATGACATCGTCGTAGTCGAGAACGTGCTTGCGCGATTCGAAGTAGTAGGCTTCCACTTTGCGCTGGGCGTTCTGGATCATGCCGGAGAGCAGTTTGGCGTCCATCGCCAGATGCTCGTCCCAGGTGCGCAGGAGCGGGTGGTTGGCGCGGTCGCCGAACAGCCGCCACAGTTCGTCTTCGAGGGAGACGAAGAAGCGGCTCTCGCCGGGATCGCCCTGGCGGCCGGCACGGCCGCGCAGCTGGTTGTCGATGCGGCGGCTCTCGTGGCGCTCGGTGCCGAGGATGAACAGTCCGCCGAGTTTGCGCACCTCGTCGCCCGCCTTCTTATGCTCCGCGTCGGTCAGTGCGCCGGTCGTCACGGCGTCCAGCACTTTCGCGCTGCCGAAGCGCCGATAGTCCTCTTCCTCCGCCAGGACCGGATCGACGTACTCTTCGCCTTCGGCGAGTTCCGCCGCGACCTCCGCCGCTTTGAGCGACTTCAGGCTGCCGTCCACGGGAGGAAGATCCTGATTTATGTGCTTGCCGCCGAGCAGAATATCGACGCCGCGCCCCGCCATGTTGGTGGCGATGGTGACCCCGCCCTTGCGTCCGGCCTCGGCGACGATGATAGCCTCTTTCTCATGGAACTTGGCGTTCAGGACACTGTGTTCGATGCCGCTCGTCAGCGCCTCTTCCAGTCGCTCCATGCCGGTGGCCGCGACCTCGAAGATCGTGGCGATCTCGCTGCGGTTTTCGGGTGCGAGCGGATTCTCCGCCAGACTCAGCTCTTTCAGCACAGGCCGCAGCTGCGCAATCGCCAGCGGGGGCCGGCGCTTGTTGTCCTTGTCGGTATGAGGCTCGAACGGCGTGTTGAGAATGCCGGTGTACTGCGCCTTTTTGTCGTTCGGGATGGCCTTGCTGGCTTCCATCCGAGCGCGGGCCAGTTCGACCATGCAGAGCAGTGACAGCTGGGCCGGGCTCATGCGGCGGCTGACGCGCTCACTCATCTCGATGGAGCGTGTGCCGACCAGCACGGGCTGTTGTTTGCAGAAGATTCGCAGGATCTCCGCCGCGATCCCGCGCAGCTTGTGCTCTTCGCTCTTGTAGATGACATCCGCGTGATCCTGCCGCTGGACGGGCTTGTTGGTCGGAACCTGCACGACATCGAGGGCGTAGATCTTGCGGAACTCGTCCTCTTCGGTCTTCGCGGTTCCGGTCATGCCGCCGAGCTTCGAATAGAGGCGGAAATAGTTCTGGAACGTGACGGTAGCGAGGGTCTGGCTCTCGTTCTTGACCTCGACATGCTCTTTGGCTTCTATGGCCTGGTGCAGCCCGTCGGAGTACCGACGGCCAAACATCAGACGGCCCGTGTTCTCATCGACGATGATGATCTCTGGGCCTTCGCCGCTGTCTTTCACCACATAGTCGATGTCTTTGCGGAAGACGCCGTGCGCTTTCATCGAGGCGGTCAGGTAGTGCATCACCTCGTGATTGTCGGCGAGGTTTTCGACGCCCAGCGCCTTCTCCATGAAGGTGACGCCGGCATCGGTGATCGTCGCGGTCTTGGCCTTCTCATCGACGACAAAGTGAATCTTCGGGTTCAGTTTGTCGGCGTCCGGGTTGTCCTTGTCCTTCTTCGGGTCGTCCTTGCCGCGCGTCATCTTAGAGACCATCGCATCGACGACGCCGTAGCGTTCGGTGGACTGCTCGACGGAGCCGGAGATGATCAGCGGAGTGCGCGCCTCGTCGATCAGGATACTGTCGACCTCATCGACGATGGCGTAGTGCGGTTCGCGCTGAACCAGATCGTCTTTCGAGAAGGCCATGTTGTCGCGCAGGTAGTCGAAGCCGTACTCGTTGTTGGTGCCGTAGGTAAGGTCGCAGGCGTAGGACTCGGCGCGGGAACAGGGACGCGAGCCGCTGAAGCGCGGATCTTCGTCCTCGTAGTCGGGATCGTAGATGTAGGAGCCGCCCTCATCGCCTGTCTCCGGCGACTGTCCCTGGATGATCCCGATGGTCAGACCGAGCAGATGGTAGATCGGGCCGTTCCAGACGGCGTCGCGGCGGGACAGGTAGTCGTTGGCCGTGACGAGATGCGCGCCTTTGCCGAGCAGGGCGTTCAGGAACAGAGGCAGGGTAGCGACCAGGGTCTTGCCTTCGCCAGTGCGCATCTCGGCGATGCGGCCATCGTGCAGCACCATGCCGCCTATCAGCTGTACATCGTAGTGGCGCAGACCAATGGTGCGCTTGGAGGCCTCGCGGATCAGCGCGAACGCCTCCGGCATAACGCTGTCCAGGATAGGATCGTAGATTTTACGATCCTCTTCCCGCCGTTTCTGGTCGGTCAGCGATTCCCAGGCGGCCTCTGCTGCCGCCCGCTTGGTCTTATATTCGCTTTGCACCCGCTCGCGCAGTTCCAGCGTCTTCTCGCTGAGTTGTGCGTCCGTCAGCTTTTGAAATTGTGGCTCCAGCGCGTTGATCTTCACGGCCACGGTCTGATACTTCGCAATATCACGGGCGTTGCTGTCGAACAGTTTGCTGAGAAAATTCGGTAGTGCAACCATAGGAGCTGTCTCACCTCTACTCCAGCGACAGCCGCGGATCGGCTGTCTGTCTGGAAAGGAAAATTGGCCGTTCAAGGAAAAGGGGCCGTGGTAGTATACCCCTCCTCCCATACGAAAGTAAACGCCCTGTCGGTTTCCCAACCGGCAATTCTGCCCTCTCGCTCTGGAAATCTCCTCCGACGCTTCGTGTCCTCGACTGGACAGGAAACCCCTTCCGATCGCCCGAATGAAATATTTTGAAAAATAGTTCGTCTGCCATGCATTTTTTGGCGGACAGGCGACTTATATATATATAAGGGCCAAATATTTCTCGTGTAATTAGTTTATGCTCAGGTGATCAAAAATGCCATGGGAACTCTATGTTCATACGATCGATGTCGGTCAGGGTGAGAGCAGTCTCATCGTGGCCCGCGACCCCGCTGTGAACCATCGGACAATGCTGATCGATGGAGGGCTGATCGGTTATACGCAGACGGTACACGATTACGTCGTCGGACGGCTGGCGCCATTGGGGTACGGTCTCGATCATATCCTGATGAGTCATTACGACGACGACCACTCCGGGGGCATTCTCGGACTTTTGATCGCCGACAATGTCTGGGCGGTATGCAGATTGATCTCGGATCAGGTCGCCGCCTGCGCCGTTTTAGGACTCAATCGGGCGGCGCGAATTGCCTGCGGCGCCCTTGCGGTCGCCGCCTGTGTCTCCGGGGCTTATGACGATCCCAATGGGGTTCAAAACGCGTCCGCTCAGATCATTCCCATGTGCAACGCGCTCTTACCCCATGTTTTGCCGGGCACACCGGATGTTGCGGCCGTGATTCAGGGCATGCTGTACGCTGCCAACAATCTGCAGCTGCCCCTTAACCCTGCGTTCCCCCTCGCTGCGGCGCGGCGCAGAAACCTGGCGCGCTCGGCGGCGACAGCCGCAGCCGTCTCTATAGCTGCCGGCGGGGGCAATCTGGCGGCCGATATTTTCGCGCTCGTGTTCCTGCGGCTGTCTTCGCTCGTCCCGGCCTATCTGCGCGTCAACACCGGAGGACTGTACCGCAACACCCATCTCATCGATATTGGGGCCGCCGTCGGGATTCCGCCTCCTGCGTACCTCAACGCAGTCCGAGGGGCGTTTACGACGGTCGGGGGGTACCTGTTTCAAGTGCCCGGCGTGGATCGGCAGCGCACTACTCCGGCGCTTGGAGCGGAAATTCTTTGGAATTCGGGCACGGTGCCCATTCCTGCACCTGCGAACTCGCCCGCACTCTTTACGGCTGCGGTGAACGCCCTGGTTTGGCAAGGGCCGAACGCTCCGGCGCCCGTCAATGGAGGGCAGGCCGGAAACGACGTCAGTATCGGGCTGATCGCGCGCTTCAATCATTTCTTCTACTACTCTGGCGGCGACCTGCCTTCCGTAGGGGAAGATCCCCTGGCTCAGGCCGTCCTGGCTTATGGTTTCGCCAATCCGCAGGGCGGGGGCCTCTTTCCGGCTGCTGTCCGCATCGCGGCTTTCAAGTGCGGCCATCACGGCTCCGCCCACTCGACCAGTCAAAACTTCCTGAATACGACCAATGCGTGTGCTGCCTTCCTCTCGTGCGGCCGGAACCAATTTGGACCGGAAAACCATCCGAGTCAGGCCACGATCAACCGTCTGCATGGTCAGGCGGCCATTCAGCAGTTCTACCTTACGAACTGCAGCTACGTGACGAACTGGGTTCCCGCTTCCAACGGCCTCAACCAGCTTGTCGTAGGAGGCAACAAATCGCGCGTCGCCGGACAAAATAACGTGCTGAACCTTGCCCCCGGCCGAAACCGTGGCAGCATCGTACTGGCCCTCGACCAGGCGGAGTCACTGGGTGCAGGCGTACCCCAGCAGTTCCATGTGGGCTATTATGACGACGATGTCGTGCTAGGACTGCCCGTCGGGCCGCGAATCGACACCACCCCTTTTTAGAGGGAGAACCCCAGCCATGATCGACCTCAATCAACTCCTGACGTACCTGCAGACGCAGGGCAGCCCACTCACGCTGAGTGCGCAGAATGTGAGCCTGCCTTCGGAGATGCGCCAGTTTCTGACGCATATGCCGAACGGGCAGGTGACGCTGATTCCCGGCGATCTTTCTGTACACAACGACCTTCTGACCCTCTCGGGCACAAGCGCCGACAGCTGGCCAGTACAGGGAATGGCGGATGCCGCCATCGCTCTGGCGAACATCGTGCTCACGGTAACCTCCGCGCCTCTCTTTACCGGCGTCGCTTCGGGCTCCCTCGCTCTGAGCTCGACGGTCTCCGCCGCCGTCACGGCAGAGTACGTGCTTGCGGACAGTCCGGCCTGGAAGATCCGTCTCGAAGCGTCCGCAGACGGCGTCACTCCGGCGATGATGCTCGATTTCGGTGCACTCAGCCCGCTGCCATTCAGCATCCCTCCTCAGATCGGCAGCCTGCTGGGGCAGGCCGTGACTGCAGTCCCTTCCGCGTTCGCCGTCACGTTCTATCCGGGGACCGACTTCAGCCCTTACTACACTTTCGGTTTGAACGCGCCGGCAGCCTCCTGGACCCTGATTCCCAGCGTGCTTGCGTTCAACGGCATCGATCTTTACGCCGTTCTCTTGAAGAACTCCGTCTCGGTCATTCTGGCAGGTCACGTTACGGTGGGCGCGAGCGGGAATGTGGATGTCGGGGTTTCGATGGGCGACGGCGAACACTGGATGGCCTTCGTTCGGCCGCCCCTCGGGGAGTCGTGGCCAGGCGTGACCGCCCTGGCGAGCTGGATCGGCGGCGGAACTCTGGGCACGCAGACCGAGCAGGGATTTTCCAGCGTCGGATTCAGCACGTCGGCGTTCGACCTGCAGCTCAGCGGAGTGCAGCTGGGCTTCGACTGGAAAACGCTCAGCCTCGACTACTTGAAGATCGACAGCGTGCTGACCGTCGCCGGGCTGCCGCTGGACCTCACGGTGCTGCTGCCCGACCTGGACATAAAAGGAGCCCTGCACGAAGGTCAGCCCGTAAAAGTCGTCGATATGCTGTCGGCCTGCAGCCTGCCCACCGAGGGGGTGCCAGCCAGCATTGCGATTTCCGCCGTCGATTTCTCCGCTCTGCTGCGCCGAAGCCTCTATTCGCTGGGAGTGACGGTCAAGGATGTGTGGCAGGCCGGCCCTGTGGATCTCAAAGAGGTGAGCGTCAGCATCGCCTACAGCGCAGAAGAGGGATTCTCAGGCGGCTTCGCGGCGACCCTGAAGATCGACACAGGCGCTGCTCCTCTGGAGTTCGAACTGGAGGCCGGTTACGAAAACGCCGAATCAGGATGGGTGTTCTCAGGCACCACCGCACCGGGCTCGCAAATCTCCATTGGGGCGTTCATTAAGGCGCTGGCGAAGCGCTTCGGCATCGCTTCCGTCCCCAAGCCGATCGAAAGCCTGAGCCTCACCAGCCTGAGCCTGAGCTATGAAACGGGCTCGGGCGCCTTCGCATTCGCCTGCGAGGGAGAGTTCACGATAAGCGACCAGCCGGTACAGATGTTTGTCGATGTCACGGTCACTCAAAAAGCCGGCGCTTACACGGCCGCGTTTACAGGCCGGCTCGTGGTGGGTTCTCTGCAGTTCGATCTCGTTTTCAGTACGCAGAGCGGGGGGCCGGATGTCTTTATCGCCGATTACATAAATACGGATCCGAAGAGCAGCAGCCTGAGCGACCTGGCAGCCGCCATATCGAGTTCCGCCGCCAAGTCCATTCCCAAGGATCTCAAGATCGATCTGCGTGAGGTCAAACTGGTCTACCTCAACCAGAAAACCAGCCAGTGGGCTTTCGGCCTCGGACTGGGACTGGAGATCAGTCTTGCCGATATTCCAGGGATCGGGAGCAAGCTGCCCCCTGAACTCAACCTGGGAATTCAAGATCTCCAGATCCTGTACTGCTCCCAGGCGTTTTCCCAGGACCAGACAGCCCTGATCAATCCGCTGCTGCCCAAGGGCGTCCGCCCCCTGCCTGCGGAGGGAACGGCGGCGTCCGTCACCTTCGGCGGCGGTGTGCGCCTGGGCGAAAAGGTGATTCCGCTCAGTTTCTCCGTACCGCCCGCTGCGTCGTCTATGGCTCTCACGGCCGCTTCGGAGGCGGGCAGCGCGCGGGGCGATGTCGCGGAACCGGCAGCCGATCCGGTGCATTGGGTGCCGATCAACAAGCAGTTCGGCATCTTCCAGTTCGATCGCATCGGGGCCGAGTATCAGGACAACGTGCTGAGCTTCGTACTCGACGCAGGCATCTCCGTAGGACCGATCGTTTTCAATGTCATCGGCCTGTCTGTCGGCTCACCGCTGGATGAATTCTCTCCCGTTTTCGATTTGAGCGGTCTGGCGCTTTCCCTGACTCTGCCGTCTCTGACACTGGGCGGCGCGTTTTTGAAAGTGAACCATGAGTTCTATGGGGAAGCGACCCTGCAGGCAGCCACGTTCGGCTTCAAAGTACTGGGCGGATGGTCTCCGAGCTATACCGATCTCAAGGGCAAAGAGCATCCTTCCTCGTTTTTCCTCTATGCGAACATCAATGTGCCGCTGGGGGGACCGCCTTTCTTCTTCGTGACCGGTCTGGCAGGCGGTTTCGGCGTCAACCGCAGGCTGCTGCTGCCAACGATCGAGGAACTTCCCGGCTATATTCTCCTGCCCACCAACGCTCCGACAGCCGAAGAGACGCCGATCAAGACGATTCAGAAGGTGCTGCCCGCTCTGCAGCATGTCTTCGCGGAACAGGACGGGCAGTACTGGTTTGCGGCCGGCGTACAGTTTACCTCGTTCGAGATGATCAACGCCTTCGTTCTGGTGACCGTAGCCTTCGGAGTAGATCTGGAGATCGGGATTCTGGGCTCCTGTGCGATGACGCTTCCGCCTGGGCCGTATCCGGCAGCCTATCTGGAAATCTTATTGAGCGCCTCGTTCTCGGCAAAAACAGGGCTTCTGGCGGTCTCCGGCGTCTTATCGCCCGCATCGTTCGTCTACGCCGGTTTTGTGAAGATCGGCGGCGGCTTCGCCTTCTACACCTGGCTCTCCGGGGATCACAAAGGCGATTTCGTGGTGAGCATGGGCGGTTACGCCCCCGGCTTCACGCGGCCGGCCCACTACCCTGTCGTGCCGCGCCTCAGCATGTCGATGGGTCTGGGGCCGTTTCAGGTGCTGGGGGAGGCCTACTTCGCGCTCACACCGGGAATGCTGATGGCCGGGCTTCACCTCCAGGCGACCTGGACCTCCGGGCCGATCAAGGTATGGCTCTACGCAGGCCTGGATTTCCTGATCGCGTGGGCGCCCTTCCACTACGAAGCGACGGTGTACATCGTCCTCGGCGCCTCTGTCGATCTGGGACTGTTCACGATCCATGTTCAGGTCGGGGCCAACCTGCAGGTGTGGGGACCGGAGTTCGGCGGCATGGCGGAAGTGGACCTGGACGTCGTGAAGTTTACGATCGCGTTCGGCGCCAAGCCCACTTCGACGGTGCCGTTAGGCTGGGCAGCCTTCAGCGAGAAGTTCCTGCCCAAGCCTCCCTCCGCCAAATCGGGTGCGCGTGCCCTCTCCCTCTCGGGGTTACCCGATCCGAACCCGAATATTATCAAGGCGACCGCTGCATCCGGCCTGCTCAGGATCGTCGGGGACTGCTGGGTGCTGGATGCGGACAGCTTCAGCCTCGAAACCAACAGCGTCGTCCCCGCGAACTTCGCCGACTGGAATCCGGGCAGTCTCCCTGCGTTCGTTCTGCCCAACGATCCTGCACAATACAGTCCGGAAGGCAGACAAGCCCCCAACGGGATGTTTCTTCAGTCTCCGCCGAAAGTGATGGACAAAGATCACGTCTGGAACCCCCGCGTCGATATCGCTCCGATGCACCAGACCGACGTACGCTCGCAGTTCGACATCACGCTGCTGCGGCGTACCGATCAGGGAAACGACGAATATGTGTTCGACGTGCGGGTCGAACCGCTGCTGCTGAATTCGGCCAGTGCGCTCTGGGGAGAGAACAAAGCCGACAAACAGCCGAACGATCCCATCCATGTGCCGTTTACGCTCGTCGGCTTCCGCATATCTCCGCCCATCTATCATCCGTCGCAGGTCAACGATGTTCCGCTGATCGAACTGCTGTTTCAGCAGGGCTTCGGAACGGGCTTCGCCTATCAGTCCGCCCAGGTTGATCCGAACTACACCGTGACCTCTCAGATCGTCGGCAGCGCTCTGAACATTACGGTCATGACAGGCGCTGGCCAAACGATCTCACTGCCGAATCAGAACTATTTCCTCTCCTCTTTGATAGATCCCTGGGTTACAAGCCAGAGGAAATCCGTGCTTGACGACCTTCAAACAAACGGCTTCTCCACCTACGCGGCCTCGGAGGTGAACCCGTCACAGTTCGCTGCGAATCAGGCCCTCACCGACTGGCCCATCGTGGAAATGATCGGCCAGTAACCACTTTTCGAGACGGGGACACAGCATGACGAACCCAACGAACAACGCGTACACCTTGGACGAAGAAGTCACCTTCATCGAGTTTCAGCTTCCCGGACTCGTCTCCGGACAGTATCGGCTGAACCTGCGGCAAACCCTGCAGGACAGCGCGGGCAAACCGCTGAACGACGTGGATTTCGCCGGTGACTACACGCTGGCGGTGCTGAGCGATCGATTCCGGCTGCAGAGTCCGGCGGAGATCGTTTTTGGAACCTTTCCTGAAGACAACGGGTCGGGCGAATACAGCAATGTGCTGCCGCATGTCGTCTTCACGAAACGCACCTTTCCGTGGTCGCGTGAGGCGCAGCCGAACGATAAGATCCAGCCCGGGAGAGCGACCTGGCTGGGCGTCCTCCTGCTCGACGCCGATGATGCGGGTGTCGTGCTGACGCCGCAGACCGTCACCGTCGGCGATCTCTTTCCTAAAAGCGCCTATTCCGAAAGCAGCCTTCCCAGCAGCACACTGTCGTATTTCCGCGATGCCACGGACACCTCCGGTCTTGAGCTGGGCGAACTGCTCACAGACTCCATCCAGGCGATCGACCTTCCGCTGGAACTTTTCTGGAAGCTTGCCCCGACTCTCGAAGACCTGCACTATCTGGCCCATACACGCCGGGTAAGCCTGCTGCCGAAGCCGACGATCAAAGGGGTGTCGGACATCGGAGAACCTGTCGGCGAATTTTCGATCGTCTTCGGCAATCGGATGCCGCAGCGGCAAAAGAAGTCCTGTGTCTATCTGGTTTCGCTGGAAGAGATGGGGAGCCTGCTCCCCACCGACAGCGGACACCCCGATCCGAAGGGTTTCACCGCTATTCGGCTCGCAGTTCTGGCGCAATGGTCTTTCTTTTCCGTGGGCGCGCCTGCGGATTTCGATGACCGGCTGCTGGCGCTCAACGGCCGCACCACCGGAAACACCCCCCCCAATGCTGCGAACACGAACCTTCGGCTCGCTTATGAGGGCAAAAACATCACGGTCAAAAACGCCCTCAGCATGGGTTATGTGCCGCTGAACCAGACCCTGCGTACGGGCGAAGCCAATGTCGCCTGGTACCGTGGCCCGCTGGCGCCTTATCAGGTCGCCCGCGGAAAAGTGGCTGTTCCGGTCGCATCGCCGGATCGGATCACGGCGTTCGACCCGACCACAGGAATGCTCGACGCCTCTTATGCGGCTGCCTGGTCGATCGGGCGGCTTCTCGCACTTCAGGATCGGGGTTTTTCCACCGGCCTTTATGCCTGGAAGCGCGGCCTGAGCGCGCAGGTCGTGCAGGCGGTGGAGGATCGACTGCTGTCGGAGCGGTTCGCCGCGCTGACTGCACTCACGGCGCGGCGCGCGGCGGCGCGTTCCGCTTCGGAGGCCGCAGAGCCTGCCAAATCGCCTCTCCCAGCTCCTGCCGAGAGTGCGATCCGTGAACCGAGTGAGGGGAACGGCCCGGGCGATACGGTGGTCTCTGCCCGTACGCTGCGCTCCGTTCTCATGCATACCCTGCTGGAGGCCCGCTGACTATGGCTATCGCTCGCTCCGCGTTTCAAAATCGGCTCCGCGATATTTATGCACGCGCCGATGCCCTGATGCCCCTGCTGTCGGCAGTCGAGCTGCCCGCTGCGCTGCAGGCCTGGCTGCACCGGCTGCAGCTCCTGTCGGGCGTTCCATTTCAATACCTGGCGCCGGACGAAAATATGCTGCCGCCGGAGTCGATCCGTTTTTTTTATCTGGATCCGAACTGGATGACGGCTCTGATCGACGGAGCCTTCAGTATCGGACGCAATCTTACGGCAGATTCCAATACACCCACCCTGGCCCTCGACGCGGCCGTCTCCCCTGCTCTGACCGGGCGGCTGCGGGCAGCTGCGGGCGCTGGGCGCGCGCTGGCCCTGGGACAGGCCATTCCCCCAACCACCCTGGAGGTCGTTTCCGGCTTCCTGCTGCGCTCTTCGTTGGTGCCGGCTTATCCGGGCATGGGCGTGTACGCCTACGATCAGGACGGCGCTCCGCTGACGATTCTCCGGCTGGAGCGTTTAGGCGACAGCTCGGACACTCTGATCTGTCTGATCGAGGGAGATGCTCAAAAAATAGATATTCACGAGGCCCCGGAGCATCTCCACTATGGCATCGACGACTACACCTACACTCCTGCAGACGGTAAGGTCACCGCTCAGAAACACGTCCATCCCTTCACTGTCACCAGCGACGGGCAGGTCGTTTTGGAGCCGAACACAATCTCTGTGGAGATCGGAAACTGTTTTCGGCCCGATGCGCCCCGCACTCTAAAAATCGCCGCTCTGGCTGCGCAGCTGGCAGCGACAGCGGACCCGAAACTGCCTTACCTGAACGCCGCGCAGATGGGATTCGAGATGACTCAGGGCGTCGGTCAGGTCTCATTCACGGAAAACACCACACTATGAATGCGATCATTCCTCTCAACATAGCAGCTGTCCGCGTCAACGCCAACGACTACAGCCAGGCCACTGCCAAGATGAAAGGGCGCACGGCGCTCTTCGAAGACATGCCTTATCAATCCGGGCAAAAGAAGGCGAGCACCGGTGACAAGATCTATTCTGCGCTGGAGGCCCAGAGTTCGCCGGCGAACCCACTCGGTCCCGGAGTCCATCTTCACTGGGAACTCCCCGATTTCTTCCGGAGCGGCGTCCAGCCGTCGGATGGCAGCGACATCCGGTTTCCGCCAGCCCCGAACAGATGGCTGATCATCCGCTACTTCAGCCTTTACGACGCGGTGTCGCAAACCTACGCGCCGGTCATCAGCAAATCCTGGATCGTCGAAAGCGACTTCCTGCATACGACACTTCTGCCCGATCCCGATGGTGTACTGCGCCCGGCTGTCTCCGTGCCGGTCAGCGTATCGCCTCCTCAGCCGTACGCGTATATGGGGCGAAAACTCGATTACAGCGCCTGGGATCCGTCGCAGGAAAAGCCGCAGGACTTCCTGCCCTACTATGGGAACACCTCGGGCATTCCGTCTTATCTGACGTCGATCGGTTTCGTCGGGCCCTCCTTCGCGGGTTACTATCCCGAGTGCAGCAGTGTCTTTGGGTACTGGGATCGGTTCGAGGATCTTACCGATGTGGGAGGCGTCGATGTCTGCGCCGCCGTGGCAGCAAACATCCCCCTTCAGTTTCGGGCTGTCTATCAGGCGATCGGATGGATCGACAGCGCTGCCGGCGATCCTCTGGCCGGGTTTGACGGCGACGTCCGGGCGCGATACCAGGCGCTCTGGCAGCAGTGCCATGACCAGGGCATAGCTCCGACAAAAACCCCGGCAGAGGTGGCGGCCGGTTACGCGGACAGCGCTTTCCGCTGGGCCATCGATGCCTCCGATATTCCTTATACCGTCGATAAGGCCGGCGTTTTACAAACGCTCACAGTGCCCGGCAGAACACTGTGTGCAGGGCATCTCCAGGAAGTCGTGTGGGACATGCTCGATGCCAAGCAAAAAGTGATCTACTTTTTGAGCAATCCAGACAGCAGCGACCCTGCGGTCTGGAAAGACGACATCACCGTTTCCGTGGGCAACACTCAGATCGAAGCGCTCTCTGCCCTGCTCAAATACGATCTGAATGACGCCGATACCGGACTGCTGGACGATTATGAGTTTCTGCTGGATGCGTTTCAGCTCGGGCTGCTGACGGAACTGGAACAGAGCGGCAATCTGTTCGATCTGGAAGAGGCGCTGCACCAGAGAGGCTTCGCGCACAATGCGGGCGGATACAGCTGGATCGTGACGCCTAAAGACAAAACTCCCTCCGATCAGGCGCCGAATGCCGATCAGGAGGTGACTCTGCCGTTAGAACTTGCCGAGCAGCTGCATCTTCTCAACCTCGCGCAAAAGGAGTACGATCAGAGGCGGGCGCAGCTGCTCCTGAGGCGCAAACAGCTCTTTATGGACTGGATACGGTATGTAAAATCTTACGTCGGAGAAGATGCCGCTGTCGGCCTTACGCCCATAGAGCTGAGAAACTTTCTGGCGCAGAGCAAGCTGACCGGCGAGCTGGCGGTCGTCGTGCAAAACGGCGCGGAGGTGGGTCTGCTTCAGTACGAGCAGTCGTCTTCCGACGGTCAGATCCTCCGTCCGCTCCAGCCTGCGGGCTCTGCCTCCTGCGCCTATGCCGTCTGGAAGCAGTATGCAGCGGTTGTCACCGCTCTGCTTGCCTATCCGCAATGGACGACGCAGTGCGCCCCCGTCGATCCTTTCTGGTCTCCGACCGATCTTGTAACGCTCATGGAAGGCAAACGAATAGAGCCGGTGCGCCGCAACGGTACGAACGCCCAGGCTTTCGTACGGCTGAGCAGCGAACTGCTGGAGGAGATCGGCATCTCCTATCAGGGGAAACAGGCGACGGTAACTGCGAGCAGCCTCAGCGGACTGCCGACGCTCAGCGTATATCAGCCGATGCGTGACGATGTCGCCCGCCTGGTCGGAGAGGCAGCGCTGCTCGCTCCCATGCTTGCGGAACTCGTTGCCGCCGCTCTTGAGGCGCAGAACGATCCGATCCCGCTGGATAAGGCGCAGTTCGCCGCCGCGCTTGAAACGGCGCAGGGGGGATTGAGTCCGCTCGATCCCGCCACCGACTTTACGGCGGTCGATGGCAGTCTCTTTGCGGCCGTGCGCAGCGAGCATTACGTGCCTGCGTCCAATCCGGTGCGAAGCGTATCGTCGCCGCAGATTATCGATGTCACCTTCACATTCACCAGTGCGGCCGCCACGGCATATCCTCCCAGTTACGTGGGCTGGAATACGCAGCAGGCCGTTCCGGAGTTCAACTCTTCCCGCTGCGACCCGTTTCTGCCGGTCTTTATGATTTGGGAGGCGCTGCTCGATCCCCTCGCACGCGACGATGCGGCCGCCCACAGCTATACTGCGGACAATGTGACCCGTCACTTCGCGCTCGATGCCGACGCCATCGACTATCGATACCCCGTCCTGAACCACGCGCCGAAACCCTTCACGCTGGGAACGTTCGTGCCCTACTCCGCCTCGGTCGTCCTGTCTAAGAAGCCTGTATACAGTCTCACGGCGCAGGTGGAGAGCTACCTGCGGCAATACCCTCAGGATCCGTATGCGGTCCCGCTGAAAGCGCTCGCAGCAGCGTATGCAAAACGGCACATGCTGTCGCAGACTCTCAACGGCTTCAACGCCATGCAGACTCTGCGGCGACCGATGCCGAAGGTGAGTGTGCAGGATTTGACCCAAAAAGCAGATCCCGTAACGCCCGCCATCAACACGGCTGCTCAAGCCGATCCCCTCGATAACTGGTACAGCTTCGATTTCAACGGCGAAGCGCCGGTCGCGACAGGCACGCTCCCACTGTACAACTTCGGCCCCTTGCGGGCAGGCTTCGCAGGCCTTACGAAGCTGGAACTCGTGGATGTGTTCGGGCAGCGCATGCAGCTCCGCACGAAAAACCTCAACAGCGACGGCACTCTGCAGGTCATTCCCGCCTTCACGGTGCGCCCGATGCCCGACGATACCGTCGATGCCTCCCGGCTCTACCTGCCCCCGCGCGTATTGGCTCCGACGCGGCTGTGGTTCCGCTGGCTGTCGGCGCGTCATGCCTCGCAGAAAGCGGGTTTCGATGCGGACTTCGTGGAGATGACGCCGCGGCCTTCCACTTCGCCGATCTTCGGCTGGATCGTGCCCAATCACCTGGACAACAGCCTTTTCTTCTACGATGACGATGGTGCGGCGATCGGTTCGTTCGGACTGGAGCACGGAGCGCTGGTTTACCGCACCAGAGCAGGGCATTTCCCCGACAGTCTGACCGACGATATCGGGCCGCCCGGCAAGCCAAAAGTCAACCCGCACCTCGCCGCCTTCCTGTGGTTTGTGAACGATCATCTGCAGGGCGCGAAGTTTCTCAGTGCGCTGATGACGACCATTCAGGATTCGGAGGTCTTTCTCAACTCACCTGACTTCGCGCAGGATGCGGGAGTGGCGATCCTGATCGGGAAGCCTCTGGCGCTGGCACGCGTCGTCGTCTCTCTGGAGACGGCGGGCGGCGTGCTGCCGCTGAGTCAGGCGGATACGGCCGTCGGAGACCCCTTTCCGCAGGACGTCCTGAACAGCCGGTACGACTATCTCGCACGTCAGACTTACAGCGCAGCGGCCCTCGACGCGGTGCAGTTTCCGCTCCGCCTCGGCGATCTGGCGAAGGCCAACGACGGCATGATCGGTTATCTGCCGGAAGGGCCGGGAACCGCTCCGTACAGCCTTCTGTATGCGCCCGCTGCCCCGGAAGCGGGAGGGAACGGCATCGTACGTCCGGAGCCTGACACGCTGCAGCTGCAGCTGAACATGCCGCAGCCGCTTGCACTGACACTGCTGTTCGACCCGCGCGCCGCAATCCATGCGACTACCGGAGTCCTGCCGGTGGCTCAGCTCGCGGTGCCTTCAGACCAGTACGCCAGGATTATGCGCCAGCTGGCCGTGACTTTTGCGACGCACCCGATCCTGCAGCGCCGTGACGGCCTGGTCGTTCCCCTGCCCGCCGAACCGGGATACTCCTGGTCGTGGGTCCAGCCCCAAAGGAACGACACCGTTATTCAGCCGCTGGCCCCTCAGTCCGCGAACGAAACGACCGTCTACGGCTACACTCCGCAAACCCTGCTGGAAGGCTGGCTGCGCCTGGAAGAGACGCCGGCCCCGAAGGCGGCCATCACTCCCTCGGATGAAGAATGACATAAAGATTCCTGACCTGCTGCGATGCGGCAGCGATGACAAGGGAAAGCACAACACGACCATGCGCAACTCCTCTTTAATGGGCGGAACCATCGATCTCTCGATACTGAACAAAGCGACCGGCCAGCCAAGCATTCAGATAGCCGTGGCGGCGACTCTTCTTGTCAGCCTGACCAACAGCCTGGGCGTCGACCTGGACCTCGCGGCGGGAAATACACCCTCGATTCTGCAGGTCTTTCTGCCGGACACCTACTTTTCTCCTGCCCAGCAGCAGCTCATGTATATCGACTTGAAAACAATGCCTGCCTGGACATCCTACTACGACAACAACGCCGGCGCGATCACTCTGAAATACACCGAAAATGCCGGTCTGTGGCAAAACGGGGCGATCCTGAATTTTGGGATCACGAACGTCTCCGCAACGGGCAGGCCCGACTCTGCCTATATCTTTATCAATCCCAATAACATCGGGAAAGACAGCGACAACGTCCCCTCGCAGCTGAACGCGACGCTTACGATAGAAGCCACCCCTTCCGGCACGAAGCCGAAACTCACGGATATTCTGCAGGTGACCCTCGAAAATCAGGGGCAGATCTACGTTTCGACCTCGGACAAAGACACGCTTTCGAACGCTCTGTACCTGAATCTCAAGAATATAGGGACTACGCCGCTCTATTCGGGCAGCCAAAGGCCCATAACTCCACAGGTCTCAGCCTGGTTCGATTATGGCTCGGATGCGGGCGACATCGCTCCCGACGACAACCCCAGCAAGCCGCCTCCTACCTCTGCCTGGAGCATAAAAGGACGGATTGCCGGTCAGCAGAAAGGAAGCAGCTGGGGCATCGACGGTCCGGGAACAGACAAATTTCCCGTCTGGTCCATGTCCCCGACAAATACCAACGTCGAGGTTTTGGGTGCAGGCGACAGCGCCAACATCACCTTCGCCTTCGAAGAGATCATCTCCGTTACGCCGACCGGCCATACCCAGATTCACGTTGCATTCTCCGATTTTTACAAAGACCAGAATACGCCCTACGATGCAGGCGATCTTAGCCTGGACATTGTAAAGACCGACGCGCCGCCTACGCGCGGTCTCGTCAACCTGTTCAGCAAGAACGGAGTGCTGTTCGAGATCAGCAGCGCCGATCAGCCGACGATAGTGGATCTCTGGTGGAGAATGACGTATGTCGCCAAAGTCAACATCGTATCCAGCTACCCCGGCATGCCGGTCGTGACGCGTCTGTATCCCGACGCCGACGCATTGAACAAAGATTCCTTTCAGCTGATCCTTCCCGGGATGACGCAAAGCGGGCCGGTCGTGATCACCGTTCAGGCGTTCGACGCGCAGGGCGGCTATCTGAACAGCCTGCAGGTCACTGTTTTTGTCACATCGAACGTTTTCATCGATCCTCGCGACGGCACAAGCTACCCGATCGTGCAGCTGGGCAATCACTACTGGATGGCCCACAACCTCAACTACAACTATCCCTCCGCCAATCCATGGAGCGCGTACTACAACAACTCGAATGCTTATGGACCGGATTATGGCCGTCTCTATGCTTACACATCCGATTGGCATGTACCGGAAGGGTGGCGAATGCCGATACAGGACGATTGGGATGAGATCATCAAAAACTATGGGTTCGCGGCGCTCTTCGAGGAGGGAAGCACTGGTTTCAATGCGAAAGCAGGCGGTTATTACAATGCCGCGTTCCAGAACTTCCAGGAGATGCACAGTCGCGG
>JAYTGR010000033.1:0-7821 GCA_043733205.1 Chthonomonadaceae bacterium | reverse complement strand
TCGGCCATCTGACGACACTGAGCGGTGAGCCCGACACCCGTATCGCCCTAATTCTGCGTGGAGCCGGGCTGGGCCTTCTGTTCACCCCGATCAATCTGGCCGCATTCAGCAGTCTGAAGGGCATCGAGATCGCGCAGGGCTCCAGTCTGCTCAACCTGACCCGGCAGCTGGGCGGTTCGTTCGGCATCGCTCTTCTCAGCACATATCTCAGCCGGATGAACGCGTTCCACTATAACATTCTGGCCTCCGACCTGTACCAGGGCAATCCTGCGCTGGTACAGAGGCTGCAGGTGCTGACAGGCGGCTTCGTCGCCAAAGGCTACGATCTCGCGACCGCGAAGACCATGGCGCTGCAGGCGGTCGGCTATATCGTCCAGAAGCAGTCGAGCACGATGTCCTACAACGACGCTTTTCTGCTGATCGGTGTCTTCATGCTCTTCGTCTCGCCCGCTATCTTTCTGCTCCGCAGCAAAAAAGCGCCCACCGCTGCCGCCGCAGAGATGGGCCACTGATTCCGAAACCGAAAAAGAGGCTCTCCCTTTCCAGACCGGAAAGGGAGAGCCTCTTTGTTCTGTCTGCCTGTTCCTTGCCGCTAAATAAGGATCAGCATCGGACTTTCGAGCAGTTCTTTCAGGCGTCCCAGGAAGCGGGCCGCGGGAGCGCCGTCGAGGATACGGTGGTCGAAGGAGAGGCAGAGATTCATCATCGAGCGAATGACAACCTCTTTCTGAATGACGACTGGCTTGTCGGCAATACGGCCCACACCGAGGATGGCGGCCTGACCCGTTACGATGATCGGGTCGAACACGTCGATGCCGAAGCTGCCGAGGTTGGTGATCGTGAAGGTGCCGCCCGCAAGATCGTCCGGCGTAAACTTCCCGGTGCGGCTGCGCTCGACGAGCTGTTTGAGTTCCGCCGAGATCGAGCCCAGCGACTTCTGCTCCGCGCTCTTCACGACTGGGACGATCAGACCCTCTTCCAGTGCGACCGCGACCCCGATGTTCTTCTGTGAGAACAGGTGGACCTCATTGCCGGCGAGCGCGGCATTCAGCAGCGGATGTTCGCCAAGCGCGCGGGCCGTCGCCTTGACCAGCACATCGGTAAAGGAGAGACGGGTACCGTACGCCTTTTCGACCTCCGGAATTAGACGGGTGCGGAACTCTGCGCAGGCGGTCATGTCCACCTCCAGCGTCAGGGTCACATGCGGTGCGGAGAAGGCCGACTTTACCACATTGTCCGCGATCCGCTTGCGCATTCCTCCGAACGCCAGCACCTTGACGCCTGCCGGAACCGCTTCCGATTTCGGCGGTGCAGCCGGGGTGGTTTCCACCGTCGGGCGAGCGGTCTCCGCGTGCCGCAGCACATCCTCCCGCCGCACTCGGCTTCCGGGCAGTCCTGTCGTCAGGTCGTTCAGGTCGATACCCAGGTCGTCGGCTATACGTGCTGCCAGAGGCGTCGTGCGCGGCGCGGTTTTGCCTGTCGGCTCCAGCGTTTGCGGCGCAGCCGTCGGGCGCGCAGCCTGGGCCGCCACAAACGCTTCGACATCCCGCTCGATCACACGCCCCTGCGGCCCGGTGCCGCGCCCCGCCAGGAGCGCCACTGCAACGCCCTTTTCGTCGGCGATCCGGCGCGCACGTGGGGAGATGAAAACCGGCGCGGCAGCCCCGTTTGCCGCCGGAAGGGGAAGGACAGCGGCCAACTCAGACGCAGGAGGTACTGGAGTTGACAAGGCCGCCGCCGCTGGCTGTGCGCTGCCTGCTGCCCGCTCTCCTCCAGCCCCAGCTTCCGCGAGCAGCGCCTCGATCGACTCATCCGCACCGGCCAGAATGGCGATCGGCTGACGAATCGGCACGATGGCATCCGCGACAGCAAGAATCTTACGCAGCACGCCGTCCGCCGGCGCTTCGACCTCCATCGAAGCCTTGTCGGTCTCGATCTCCAGCAGGACCTCTCCAGCGCGCACCGTGTCGCCCTCGTTTTTGTGCCATTTGAGGATCGTACCCTCTTCCATTGTCGAGCCCAGCTGCGGCATATTGAAAAGTTGCGCCATGTCGAAAACTCCGTTGTCCTGAACCATGCATGTCAAGTGTCGAAAAGTGGAGACTGTCGTAAAGGCAGGACGACCCTGCGTTTTGCGGTTGGTCTGCTGCGCTCTGCGCTGCGATTACCGCTCATTTCACCATTGAGCAGTTTGTTTCCTTTGCGTTTATCTCTTTTTTCTTGCGTTTTGCCGAGATAGGCGGCATTCTGGACCACAACACAGTTCATGTTCTCTTCGCTCTGAACGTCGGTTCGAGAGCGGAGCCGGTTTCTCCTCCGTTCAGGCCTGCAGCGACCGGCTTGCCAAAAGGCTGCGGCGTCTGTCATTATTAGGAAGGCTCTCCAGACCTGGCTTGGCTCTGGAGCAGGATCGTTATCCACGGGCGTCTTCGCTGACGCAGATACCGGCCGCTGGGTACAAAAGGAGACGGATGCTATGAAACCGGAACCAGGATCATCGCAGGACCAGGAACCGAAGATCGTACTGCGAACTTCCGACCCGGAAGACAGGCCCCGCGCCATGGCGGTGCAGTGGTCGGTCGGGTGGGCCGAAGCGCCGCATCGGCATCGTACCTTTCCGGAAGCGGATGCCGAATGGCAGGCCCAGCACTATTTTCAGGAGATCGTCGCAGAGGTGGACGGGGTCATCGCAGGACGTGTCGGCCTGCAGGCGTTCTGCCCGCCTTTCGCAGAGCTGGTGAATCTCAGTGTCCGCCGGGACTATCGGCGCATGGGGCTCGGGCAGAAGCTGACCCGCGCCTGTCGTAAAGAGGCCGCACGACGTGGGTTCTCCTTTCTCTTCCTGCAGACAGAGATCGACAATACCGCTGCCCATCGTCTCTACACGGGGCTCGACTTCGTGCCGACTGCGCATGGCAAGATGCTGCGCCTGCTCCAGCCCCTGGACTATCCGCTGCTCACCGAGTTCTGCCTGACGCATCCGCTGAACCAGTACTCCTGCACACCGGTTCCCAACGCCATGCGCGCCTGGAATCTGGAGTGGCACGCCTATGTCACAGCCGACTATGTGCGGCTGCGACTAGAGGGAGGCGCCTCGAAATCCGACAGCGGCGGCATCGGGCCCGCTCTGACGGGCTGCGACTGGCGCATCGGCGAAGGCGAACGGATGCTGAGTCTGCGGATCGAGCGCGAGGATGTGCGCGATGTCGAACCAGGAGACCATATTGAACTCACACTGCGCGTCCACAATGGCGGCAAGCGCCTGGAGGCCGGACTGTTCCAGATGATCCTGCCGCCCGGTGTGCGCGTCACCGGCCCCGCCACCAATGTTGTTCAGGTCTTCCGCTGGGAAGTCGCGCCCAACGAAACCGTCACACAGCCGGTGACCGTGCAGATCGAACCGAGTTTCGATGCTGGTGTTCTCCAGCATCTCAACTACGGCAGTCTCTCCCTCTGCGTCGAAACCTTCTGGGAGAATCATCGCGCGCTTCTCTCCACCAGTCTCCCCATGGCTGTGCCCCTCGGCGGCCCGCCAAGGCTCTTTGGATCGTAACTTCTCCCCCGGCGTAAACACCGGAACTTCTATGCGGTTGAATCCAGTTCTATTCTCGATGAGGAGGAGGCAGGGTGAGCATGCAGGCACAGGCGGTTGTCGCGGTGGGGCGAGGGCACGTGGAGTTCCAGACCGTTACAGTTCCGGAGCCCGGCCGGGAGGATGTGGTGGTTCGGCTCACTCACTCCTGGATCAGCAACGGTACGGAAGGCTCGTTCGTGCGCGGCGAGCGCATAGGAGGCGATACGCCGCGTGCCGAAACCGATCCGCTGCCCTTCCCCCATGTCCCCGGCTATCAGAAGGTCGGTATCGTGGCAAGCATCGGGCCGGACGTCTCGCATGTGGCGGTCGGGGACACGGTTTTCGCGACAGTCTCCGGGATAGAAGGAATGTTTTACCCGTTCGGCGGCCATATCTCTCCCGCTGTCACGCACAAGTCTCAAGTGTGGAAACTGCCGCCCGAGGTCGATCCGGTCGCTGCGAGTGGGCTTGTTCTGACCCAGGTCGGCTATAACGTCGGACAGTGCCCCGCCCTTGTACCAGGAGATGCGGCAGTCGTGATCGGGGACGGTATGGTCGGGCACTGGGCCGCGCAGACCCTGAAGCATCGCGGGGCGCGCGTTCTGATGCTCGGCAGACATGACGAGCGGCTGCAGCTGTTCGAGGTCGGTCCCGAGGATCGCCGAATCAATATCCGTGAGACAGACGTCGTCCAAGCAGTGCGCGACTGGGCAGGGCGGAGCGTGCAGGTCGTTGCAGATACTGCTGGCTCGATGCCGACCGTACTGTCGCTGTTTCCGGCCATGCGCCGTTTCAGCCAGTTTGTCTCCGCAGGGTTCTATGGGGATGCCGGCCAGATCGACGTTCAGAAGATGCGCGATTACGAGATGACGCTCCTCACACCCGCCGGATGGACAGGCGAACGAATGGACCGCACCCTGGAACTGCTGCAGCAGGGCGTTCTGCAGACACTGCCCCTCATCACCCACCGTTTTCCTGTAACGCAGGCAGCGGAAGCGTTCGGCCTCATCCTGTCGCGGCGCGAACCGGTATTGGGCGTAGTCCTGGACTGGGAGGAAACACGATGAAAATTCTGCAGATAGGCGCGTATCCGGAGTTTGCCATCCTCGACGTGCCGATACCGGAGCCGGGACCGGGCGAAGTGCTGCTGCGCGTGGAGGCGGTGACGACCTGTCCGCAGTGGGATCTCCATCTGCGCCACAACGAACCGATGTTTCTGGGCCACCGTTTCCACTATCCCTACACACTGGGCCAGCCCGGACACGAGGCCACCGGAACGATCGCCGCCCTGGGAAAGGGCGTGACCGGCCTGACACTCGGGCAGCGTGTGAGCGCCTGGCGCGATGCGGGGCACGGCAGACAGGGCTGTTACGCGCAGTTCGCCATCCTGAGCGCCGAAGACGTGATTCCCGTCCCCGCCGATCTGCCCTGCGAAGCGACCGCCTCAGTCGAACTGGCGATGTGCGTCGGCGCTTCTTTCCTCGTCCTGCGCGAGATGAACGTTCTGGCCGGGCAGACGATCGGTATCAATGGTTTAGGCCCAGCTGGCCTGATCGCCGCGCAGATAGCACGTGCCGAAGGAGCCTCCTCCGTCATCGGCTTCGATCTCTCAGCAGAGCGCTGCCGCTATGCCGTCGCCCACAGCCTCGCAGACGCAGCATACGACCCTCGCACCGCGCCCATAGACCTCTATCCTGCCCGCCCCGGTCCTACGACTCTCCACTGTGGCATCGACTGTGTAGGCGCGAAACGGTCCGTCGAGTGGCTTATGGACCATGTCTCCAACACCGTCGCTCTCTTCGGCGTACAGCGCGAAGACTACGCCTTCACACCACGCCACTACCACCCGATGCTGCGCCTCTGCGGCTATCCTGGCCACAGCCGCGCCGCCGCCGAATACGCCGTCAGCCTGGTCGCCACCGGCAAACTCGACCTGACTCCTCTCATTACCCACACCCTCCCTCTGGAACGCTACAGGGAAGGCATCGACCTTCTCGAAAATCAGCAGGCCATCAAAGTCTGCTTCACTCCCTGGAGCGATCCGTAAAAGTTCTGGTACAATGCAGAAGGGGCGGATCGGGCAGGAAAATCGGCAGGCGATCAAGATCCGTAAGAGCCTGACGCTCGGTGTGCAGACCTTGACAACGGAGAATTCGACAGGGTAAAATCCTGCCGGAATTAAGGGGCGAACAAATAAACATGATAAACACATATATACTTTCTGATATGACTCCTGAAGAGCTGAACCGCATTAAGAAGCGCTCTGAAACCGATATTCACGATGCGCTGGATTTAGCTGCCGAAATGATCCGCATGATAAAGATGCATGGCGATGCGGCCGTCGTCAAATATGCCCGGCAGTTCGACTACGCAGATGCAGCCGTCGAGACGCTTAAAGTCAGCGATGCCGAATTTGCGGCGGCTCGCGCCTCTCTCGATCCAAAATTGAAACAGGCTATCGAAATGGCCCACGCGAATATACTGCGCTTCCATGAGCGGCAGATGCCGGAAGAGATGTGGCTGACAGAACTCGAACCCGGCATTCTTGCGGGCGAAAAAATCACACCCATCGTCAGCGTCGGTCTGTATGTCCCGCGTGGAAAAGGCTCTTTTCCCTCTGTCATGCTGATGCTGGCAGTACCCGCTTCGGTAGCGGGAGTGGAAAAGGTGATCGTCTGTACGCCTCCTGGCGCAGACGGAACCATCGATGCGGCATCGCTGTTCGCCGCAGAGATATGCGGGGTGCGGAACATCTATAAACTGGGCGGCATCCAGGCTGTCGCGGCGATGGCGCTCGGAACCGACACCATCCCCAAGGTCTCTAAAATCATAGGTCCTGGAAATACGTACGTGACCGCAGCGAAAAGACTGCTGTACGGTACCGTCGATGTCGGCCTGCCTGCAGGCCCGAGCGAGTCCATCATTCTCGCCGATGAATCTACGGATCCCGAATTGGCGGCACTGGACCTGCTCATCGAAGCCGAACACGGCCCCGATTCTGCAGCACTGCTCGTCACCCACAGCGTTCGAGTGGCAGAGCGTGCCAAGGAGGCAGTCATCGCGTTTATGGCAGAGCTGCCAGAACAGCGCCGTGAATTCTGTCGAAAGGTGCTGTCCGGTTACGGCGGCATCGTGCTGACTGCCAGTTTCGAGCAGTCCATCGCCTTTATCAACGACTATGCACCGGAACACCTGGAAATCTTAGTGGAAGACCCCCTGGGCGTGCTGGGCAGAATTAAAAATGCGGGCGAGATACTTCTGGGTAAGCACACGCCCATTTCGATTGCGAACTACTGCCTGGGGCTGAATGCCATCCTCCCGACAGGCGGCTTCGCGAAATCTTACTCTTCCGTATCGGTCTTCGACTTCCTCAAACGTGCCGGGGTCGGCTACCTGACGCGGGAAGGCTTCGACCGCCTCAAAGAGACAACGGCTGTCATGGCGACTTATGAAGGCTTCGCAGCCCACGCAATGGCTGTCGTGGAGCGTGAGCGCTTTCTCCAGCCTCGGAGCGAGGGGTAACCCGGGAGACGCTCTCAGCCCCGAACTCCGCTTAGAAAGATCGATACTGTGGCCAATATTATCATGGGCATGATTATCAACGAAGTTTCGACGCAGCGAGTCGTTCTTTCGAGAACGACTCTCGAGTCCAGACTTACTATCACGGTCGAGGATGCCGAACGCCGTCCCTACGAAATCCACACGGGCATCAAGTTTTTCAATCATATGCTGGTTGGGATCGCGTCCAGAGCCTGTTTCAACCTGGACGTGGCCTACGAGCCGACGTCGGCGGAGATACTGGATCATGTGATCGTTGAGGACACCGGATTGGCGTTAGGGCGTGCGGTTCGCGAGATGCTGGATGCGCGCCGTGCGCAGGGAGTGAATGAGAGAGGCAGCTACACGGTCGCCTTCGATGAAGCCCTGGTAAACGTTGTCCTGGCGTTCGACGGACGGGCCTATACTTTCGTGAAAGGGGACGTCCCCGGCGCCAAACTGGAGCATGTCGAAGATATGCTCAGCACCAATCTGCGCCAGTTTTTCGACGGTTTCTCCCAGGGATCCGGCTGTGTCGTCCACGTCAATTTCCTCTCGGGCGAGGACAGCCATCATACGTGGGAAGCCGCCTTCAAAGCTTTCGGAGAGGCCCTGCGAGAGGCGCTCGCACCGTGTCCTTACCGAGCCGGAACCACCGTGGGCCTCAAAGGCACCGGGATGGAGGGGAAGCTCTGAAATCATCGTTGGAG
>JAYTGR010000032.1:0-2827 GCA_043733205.1 Chthonomonadaceae bacterium | reverse complement strand
CGACCTGATAGCCGCGTGCCAGCAGCGCCTTCAGCCCCTCCTGCCAGTCCGGATCGAAGAAGTCGGAGAGCACGATCGCCAGCCCTTTGAAGCGCACGGTGGCAGCGAAACGGCGAAGCGAGGTCGAAAAGGAGGTCGTGCCGCCCGGCTTGATTTTCTCCAGATAGGAGAAGAAAGGGAAGACGCCGCCGCGGCCGCGCTGCGTAGGCAGGGGCCGCCCGAGCGTGGCCGCGTAGGTCTGAATACTGACGCGGTCGTAGTTGGTCAGGCTGATATAGCCCAGCGCCGCAGCGACCTGGACCGCATAGCGGAGCTTCTTCGGATCTCCGAAATCCATGCTCTGGCTCGTGTCGATCAGCAGCGCCAGATAGAGATCCTCCTCCTCGACGAACAGTTTGAGGAACATCTTATCGAGGCGCGCCGCCGTATTCCAGTCGACATAGCGCAGGTCGTCGCCGAGGGTGTACTCCCGGTAGTCGGCGAACTCGATACTCGTGCCGCGTTTAAGCGAGCGTTTTTCGCCTTTCATCTGTCCGGCGAAGGGGCGGCGGGTCGCCAAGGAGAGCCGCTCCAGTTTTTTCAGAAACGTGGCGTCGAGTATCGAGCCTGGCGGTGGCATAGGGTTCAGTTTCCTCCAAGAAAGCCTTTAAGAAGGGATTGGGAGTCTCCTCCGCCTCTCCACTTTTGCTGATGGGTTCCGGCAGTTAAGTTAGACAAATTCACGGCACTTTCCTGTGCCTCCCTGGTTTAGACTACCGCAGCCACCGCGTCTGGGTTTCAGCGGCAGCTCCTCCATGCGGCCGAAGTTTGCGGTGTTCCGCCCGGAAAAGTTTCCCCTCTTTGCCGAAAAACGGCATCCGCTGGGGCAGGCATGGTATAATGTCTCGAAAACCGATCACTCACCCGATTCTTGCCAAAGATGAAAATGCTGATTTCCATGTAACCGTCGAACCTGAAAAATCACCGTGAATCAGACACAGAAATCACCTAACCTGACCGTGCGGCCGGTGTGCCGCGCCTGTTTTGCCCCGTTCCCGCCCCCGCGCTTTCGCTAGTGCCACCGTGTGACGGGGCCCGAGAATGGAGTCCTGTTACTATGTCCCGTCCCCTTGTCGCCGTCGTTGGCAGACCCAACGTCGGCAAATCCACCCTTTTCAACCGCCTTGTCGGGCACCGCGTCGCGATCGTCGAAGATACGCCCGGCATCACCCGCGACCGTCTCTACCACGCCGTCGAATGGCGCGGCATCGAGTTCACTGTCATCGACACGGGCGGAATCGTCCTGAATGAGACCGACCCGCTGACCAAACAGGTGCGCGCGCAGGCCGAGATCGCTATGGCGGAGGCCGATGTCATCCTCTTCGTGGTCGATGCCGCCGATGGCATGACCAGTACGGACCGTGAACTCGCCGACGTCCTCCGCGCCTCGCCGCAGCCCCTGCTTGTGGTCGTCAACAAGACCGACAACCCGCGCCTGCAGATGGATGCCGCCGAATTCTACGGCCTGGGCCTGGGCGAGATCCACACCGTCTCCGCCGTCCACGGCAGCGGCGTCGGCGATCTGCTCGACTCGATCGTGACCCTCTTCCCCACGCAGGAGAAAGCCTCCGAGGACGACCAGGATGCGATCCGCCTCGCTATCATCGGGCGGCCCAACGTCGGCAAATCCTCTCTGCTCAACTCGGTGCTGGGCGAGGAGCGCGCCATCGTCAGCCCCCTCCCCGGCACCACCCGCGATACCATCGATACGGACTTCGAGTGGGACGGCCAGAAGCTCGTCCTGATCGACACGGCGGGTATCCGGCGCAGCGGCAAGATCCAGGGCACCATCGAATACTACATGGTGCTGCGTGCGGAGACGGCGCTGGCGCGCAGTAACGTCGGTATGCTGGTGATAGACGCTTCGACCGGCGTGATGGACGGCGACAAACGCGTGGCAGGCATGGCGCAGGACGCAGGACGCGCCTGCATCATCGTGGTCAACAAGTGGGACCTCGTCGATCCAGGAGTGGTCTATCAGAAGGGCAAACAGCGCCGCCCCGACCGCGCCAAGATCGAAAAGTTCACGGAGGGTTTCCGCAAAGAGTGCCCCTTCCTGGAGTATGCCCCCTTGGTATTCGTTTCTGCGCTGGAGCGTTTCGGGGTCCGCTATGCCATCGAGACGGCCATTACGGCGGCACAGAACCACGCGTTCCGCATCCCGACCGGAGAGATGAACCGTCTCATCCGCGATGCCATCGAGCGCCGGCCCTATATCGAGCACGGCCGTCAGCTGAAGGTCTATTATGCGACGATGCCGCGCGTCCAGCCGCCCAGCATTCTGATGTTCGTCAACGACGAGAACCTGATGCACTTCTCCTACAAGCGTTACCTGGAAAACCAGATCCGCCTCACCTACCCGCTGGAAGGCACCCCGATCCGCCTCGAAGTCCGCAAAGTGGAGAACAAAGAAAAAGAGAAGGACTGAGCAGCAAAGGCAGAGCAGGAAATCGCCGTTAGAATAGGCGATTTGGGGTGCCCGAAGGGCTTCCTAATATGCAGGAAACAAAGAAGCCAGGGGAAAAAAATGTTTTGCCTGCCCCTGTCGATGAGAGGAGTTACTTTTGGCACGACTGCAGACGCGTTACCTTTGCCAGAGCTGCGGCTATGAGTCGCCAAAGTGGATGGGGAAATGCCCGGAGTGCGAGTCCTGGGATTCTTTCGTCGAAGAGGTGACCGTCAAGGAGAAGGCGGGTGCGCCAGCGAAACCCTCAGGTGGCTTTGGCGCGAGCGATATGAACGCTCGGGGTATTGTGCCAAGCGGAGGGGGCGCGCCCATCCCGATCAC
>JAYTGR010000031.1:0-7824 GCA_043733205.1 Chthonomonadaceae bacterium | reverse complement strand
ATGCAAAGAAGGCCAGGGCAAGACAGAACGTTCCCAGGCAGGATGGCAGAAAAAGAGACGGTTTGTTTTTCATAATTTTTTCTTAGTAAAGCCCTGGGTATCACCTCAATAAGTCGGGGTCAAAGTCTCGATATCGCCATGCTCCGAGATCAGAATATCGCGATTTGTGGCAAGTTCCCCCGTGTTATTGAGGTGATACAAAAAATAATCCTCTGTGTCGCAAATCTTGTGATGTGATAGACTGGTTTCATTCTTGCCCAGGAGTATGCCATGCCCAAGATCCGTGTAATCCTCGAAACCGAGGAGGGTCCATCCGCCGAACAAATCTTTGAGCTGCCCGGAAATCTCGACACTTTAGATGCTATCGACGAAGCCGTCGAACAGTTCAAGAACAAAACCTTGCCCGGCATCGAGCAAGAACTTCTCCAGCAAAGCCAAGAGCGTCTCGCCGCTCAGGAGAAAAAATAATCTTGCACACGTAATGGCAGTGACCGGGTCACCGGGCGAACCCAGCATGGAATGTTTGCCTTTCGAAGACAACGCTTTCTCACCACCTCTGGAAAAAGTCCCTGCTTGCTTCCCGAATTAATGAGTGATCTGCTGCAAAAGCGCTGTGTCGATTGGGCAGCGCGCTTTTGCTATAGCGAAGGAGCCCGTCTGCTGCAAGAATACTGCGGATCGCCTCTGCTTTCGGAAGACAGCCTCTGGCGTCTGGTGCTGCAACAAGCCGCCCGTCTGGATGCCGAGCAAGGAGAAGTCCTCGCAACGCTGGCGGAGCAAAGTGAGGCCGCTTTGCCTTCCCCATGTTTACTGCGGTGACCGAAAAAGAAATGTATGACGGTCAAATTCCCGAATTTGTTGCCTTGACCGATGCCATTTGCGTCGCTTCGCAGAAACCCACACGGGAGAAAGCGGGCGAGACGCGGGGCGAGAAAGAAGCCAAGCGCCACGATACCGATGTATTTGTCTTGCCCCGCCGGGAGGGAGGAGAGCTGTTCTTCTGCGAAGGGCTCTCGGAAAAATGGTCGTGTGCTGCCGCCGTGGGGGCCTTTTTGCGCCAGGAATGGTCCGGCATGTCTTTATCGGTGGTGATGATCACCGATGGCGCTAAAAAAATCCGATCCGATCTGTCGGCCCTGTTTGGTGTGTGAGTACGGGTCATTCTGGACTGGTATAACCTGGGAAAGCGGGTCAAAGAAAACCTGTCGATGGTCGCTCATCCGACGACAGAACGTGAGGAATGGGAAAGGGTGCTCCTGGGCTTTCTATGGGTGGAGAATGTCGCCGAAGCCATTTCCTTTCCTGCCGGATTGCCTGCCCGTCGCGTGAAGGCGAAAACGGATCTGCGGGGCTATTTAGAAAAGCATGCGAGTGAGATCATCGATTATGGCCGCCGTCAGCAGGCTGGAAAGGCGATCGGTTCGGTTAGGATGGAAAAAGCGGTCGGTCAAGTGATTGGCGTCCGCCAAAAGAATCGAGGCATGAGTTGGACCAAGCAGGGCAGTCGCGCGTTGGCGCTCCTGACCGTTGCCAAACTCAATGCCAGACGTCCAGCGAATGCCTGAGCGACGTCACGAGATTTGCGACACAAATAAAAATTTATCCCGATGTTGTTTTCGAGCCTATGCACCTTGATCTCGGTTGGGAGAGTTAGGTTCACCCTATATCGTGGAATGGGGAATTGGAACAAGCTCTCTGCACCTTTCTGTCTCGATTGCCTGTCAGGAAAGTTGCAGAGAGCCGCCGCAGCAAACCGCACCCCCTCGGCAATTTGCACAAACACGTTTGCGGGAGGACGCTATGAGGGAACACAGTATCTATTTCGATGGGCGGCACTACGATGCTCTCTGGCCCGGCCTGAATCGGCAAAACGAACTCGCGTTTTACAGCCGCCTCCTTGGGGAGCACGGAGGGCCTGTACTGGAACTGGGCTGCGGCACGGGACAGCTGACCCTCGCTCTGGCGGAAGCGGGCGCAGATGTGACCGGCCTCGATCTCTCTGCTCCGATGCTGGAGTGCGCCCGGCAGAAAGCAGAAGCGCGCCGCATCGCGGTCGAATGGGTGCAGGCCGACTGCCGCGATTTTGCGCTCGAACGGAGTTTCGGGCTGGTGTTCTTTCCTGCCAACTCCCTGCTGCATCTGCTGCACTGGCGTGATCTTCAGGCCTGTTTTGCGCAGGTCAGGGCGCACCTGAAACCAGGAGGAGCGTTCGCCTTCGAGATATTCAATCCCAGTCTCGCCCTGCTGACCCGGAACCCGGCCGAGCGCTGTCCTGTGGGCGCGTACTCCGATCCAGACGGCGGCGCGCTGGTGACGGTCACGGAAAACAGCGTCTACGACAGCGCGACGCAGATCAACCACATCCGGTGGTTCTATAGAAGCGACGATCAGGCCGAGGAGACGACAGCTGCTCTGGACATGCGGATGATCTTTCCGCAGGAGATCGAGGCGCTTCTCCATTACAATGGTTTCGACGTGCGCGCCGTCTGCGGAGATTACAATGCAGCCCCGTTCACGACCCGGTCGTCGCGGCAGCTGATCGTCTGCACCCCACGCGGAGAGACGAGGGGGCCTGCGCAAAAAGCGGCCGCGAACCTGACGACGGAACGCCTGCTGCTCCGCAGCTTCGAGGAGAGCGATTTTGAGGCTGTCTATGCCTTTCGCTCGGATCCTGACGTCATGCGCTGCGTTACCGGCAGGCCGGAGACCGCCGAAGAGGTGCGGGGCTTTCTGCATCGGGCCGCAGAATATGCTCAGCAGCAGCCCCAAACGCAGTTCCGCTTCGCCATCGTCCTCCGTGCCGAAAACCGCGTCATCGGCGGCTGCGGACTGGACATCACAAATGAGCAGGCGCAGGAGGGAGAGATCGGCTACCATCTGCTGGCTTCCTGCTGGCGCCGGGGATACGCCGCCGAGGCCGCCTACGCCCTCCTTCAGTTCGGCTTCGATCGCCTGAAGCTTCATCGTCTCTTCGCCGACTGCTTCGCTCGGAACGGAGCTTCGGCACGGGTGATGGAAAAAGCGGGTCTGAAATACGAAGCCCGCCTGCGTCAGAACCGACTCAGCGCCGAGGGCTGGGACGACACCCTGATCTACTCCCTTCTGGAGCACGAATGGCGAGCGGCAGCCGATCGTCGGTAACCCCGCGCATGGCTGGTAGGGTATACTGAACACCATCAATGCGGATGTGAGGGAGTAGCACCATGCTGAGTCCGGAACAGATCGATTTTTACCGTGAGAACGGCTATATTCTGGTGAAAGGGCTGCTTACCCTGGAAGAGGCTGCGGCCTATCGGCAGGAGACGCACGACCTGGCGGCGCGGCTCAGCGCGCACAAGAATATGGATGCGACCTGGGGCAGCGCGCGGGAAGCGGTTCCAGGCGCAAAAGACACCAAAATCATGCACTGCCACAATGTGCAGTTCTACTCCGCCGCCTTCTCGAAGCTGCTGGTGGATGAGCGCATGACCGCCGTGGCCTCCGACATCATTGGCTCGCCCAACGTACAGCTGCACCATACCAAGATGTTTATCAAGCCGCCGGAAAAGGGCTCCCCGTTCCCCATGCACCAGGACGCGCCTTACTTCCCGCACGACCGGCACAGCATGATCGCCGTAATCATTCATTTCGATTCCGCGCCGATCGAAAAAGGCTGCGTGCGCGTGGTGCCCGGCAGTCACAAACTGGGCATTCTGGAGCACAGTTCGGAAGGCGGCTGGCATCTGCCGTTCGCGCAGTATCCCATCGAGGCTGCCGTGCCCTGCGAGGCCGAGCCGGGCGACGCGCTCTTCTTCTCTTACCTGACGATCCACGGCTCCGGAGTCAACACCAGCCAGGAGGCGCGCACCACGGTGCTCATCCAGATGCGCGATCCGGAAGACCCGCCCACCATCAAGACGCATGAGAGCCGGGGCCAGGGCATGATCCTGCGCGGCGTCGATCCGCTCGCGACTCCGCGCGGTGTCGATTAAAACGGCGGACGCGGGATCGCTCGCATGTGTCCGGCCCCTCCCTTCGGCGCGGGAAGATACCCGCTTTTTTAACCGGTATTATGCTATACTAGTTGTCTGTTGCGGTTCGTCCGCGCACCGTTCATTGTCCGCATGAGGAGAGTCGTTCTTTTATGTCCAACACCGGCAGGGTGATCGTCATCACTTCAGGCAAAGGCGGCGTGGGGAAGACCACTACCACCGCCAATCTGGGAGTCGCACTGGCATCGATGGGGGAGAAGGTCGCGGTGATGGACGCCGATATCGGCCTCCGGAACCTCGATCTTGCGCTGGGCCTCGAAAACCGCATCGTCTACGATATCGTGGATGTCGTGGAGGGCCGCGCCAAACTCCGGCAGGCCCTGATCAAGGACAAGCGGAACCCGAACCTCATGCTGCTGCCCGCTGCGCAGACCCGCGATAAAAGCGCGGTCACGACGCGGCAGATGCAGCAGCTGGTGGCGGACCTGCAGGAAGAAGGCTTCACGTTCATCCTGATCGACTGTCCGGCCGGCATCGAGCAGGGGTTCAAGAACGCCACCGCCGGCGCGACCGAGGCGATCGTCGTCACCAACCCGGAGATGGCCTCCGTGCGTGACTCCGACCGCATCATCGGTCTGCTGGAGGCGCAGGAACTGCGCAACCCCATGCTGATCGTCAACCGAATTCGTATGCGTATGGTTAGAAACCAGGAGATGCTCGGAGTAGAGGATGTGCAGGAGGTGCTGGGCAGTTCCGTCAAACTGATCGGCGTCGTTCCCGACGACGAGGTGATCATCACCTCGACGAACCATGGGGAGCCGGCGGTCATGTCGGACACCAGTATGGCGGGCAAAGCCTATCGTAATATCGCCCGCCGCCTGCGTGGAGAAGAGGTTCCGTTCCTGGATCTGGAAGAGAAGAGCGGCTTTCTCGAGAAGCTGCTCCGGCGTCTGACCGCAAAATCTCGCTGAGCATCCCCCTGGAGAGTGTGTTATGCCGTTGAATACCTTGATCGACCGCCTGTTTGGGCGGGGCGAAAAATCCGCCAAACACGTTGCAAAAGATCGCCTGCGTTTTGTCCTCATGCACGATCGGGCGGATATTCCCGCTCCGATGATGGAGGAGATGCGCCGCGAGATCCTGCTCGTGCTCTCGAAATATGTCGAGATCGATGAGGCCGCTCTCGATCTCTCTTTGGAACGCTCCGACAACGCGGTGGCAGTGGTCGCCAACATCCCGATCCGCCGCGTCCTCGAAAGCCGAAACGCTCCGCCTGCGCCCTGAACATCCGGGCCGAAAGCGCGCTGCTCTCGGGACGCTTGCAATTGTGTTGGAATGAGAGTACAATAACGCAGATGTGGCTATGAAAAGCCGCGCCTACCGCTAGGGGAGCCTGCTGCAAAACAGGCTGAGAGGGCTTTCAAGAGGCCGACCCTGGTACCTGAACCGGATCATACCGGCGTAGGAAAGCGGCCAATACCCGAACGACACGTGCGCCCTGTAGACCTCGTGTCCTCTTCTCGCCGCTTCCATCTCCCGAAGGCGGCGCTTTTTATTGCCCGGCTTCGAGAAGAACGGAGCAACCCAAATGAATACCCGATCCCGCACCCGCCCTGCCTTCACGCTCATCGAGCTGCTCGTCGTCATCGCCATTATCGCGATTTTGGCGGCAATCCTCTTCCCCGTCTTCGCCCAGGCCCGCGAAAGCGCACGCCAGACCGTCTGCACCTCCAACGTTCGTCAGATCGGACTGGCGGTTCGGATGTATGTGCAGGACTATGACGAGAACTTCCCGATCTTCTACGCCTACAACACTCAGGACCCTGTGACCAGTGCGCGCGCCTGGGCAGGCGATGCCCCACACAAGGGTGTCGAGGTGGAGATCCTGCCCTACGCCAAAAACAAGGACATCTTCCGCTGTCCCGACGATCAGGGCGGCCCCTCACTCCCCGATCCGACTTACGGCTGCCCCGGCCGCGCCAACTATCAGGCCTGCTACGGCTCCAGCTACCGCTTCGACCGGGGCAGCTTCTCCGTCGTCGCGGGCGAGTCGTCGCAGAACAACGACACGACCCAGTTCGCGGCCACCAACATCGTCAGCGACTCGCAGTTCGCCGCGCCTTCCGACACCCGCATCATGCGCGACGAGATGATGCCGTGGTTCGGGACCAGCGCCAAATACGGCTACATCCCCGGCTACTACCAGGCCTGGCACAGCCGGGGCGCGGGCTTCGTCTTCGCCGACGGCCACGCCAAGTTCGTGGTCACCGGCGGCGCGTTCGACCAGCAGGTGGTCTGTCCTGCCGGAGGGCGCAGCGACGATCCCGACCCCAACGCCGCCGCCGACGGCAACTACTACGGCACCTACTACGGCATCTGCGACTGACACTCTGGCGGAGTATCGGGCCGCCAGGCATAGAAGCTGCAGGCCAGACCGCGCCATATCGCAGGCCAGCCCCACTTTTGCACGAACCAGCATTGCCCCGCTATTGCGGGGTGGCTGCCGTGTATAATACTGGTATGACTAAATCGGCTCGCGTTAGATTTTCGGCGCTCTTTGTTCTGCTGGTCTCTGGGTCTCTTTTCGCAGTCTGGCGAACTCTGCCCAGGGAGGGACTGCTCAGTCATGCCGTCCCGCTGGTCACGCGTGACAGTTGGGCAGGCCCGGAGCGCCGTAACGGCGCGATCGGCAACTATGTATGGCTCACGAACGATGAGATCCTGCTTTTCCAGCTCAGCCCTGGCAAAACCCTGACTCTGCTCCGGCAGAAAGTGCTGCCGCTGGGCCAGGTGGGTCCAGCGACGCCTCTGCCGATAGGTTCCCTGGCGCAGCCTATGGGAGTCCGCGTCTCTCCCGACCGCGCTTCGATCCATCTTCTGTACTCCCGCAGGGGCGCTCCCAGAAAAGCGAGAATGACGTCCGAATTCGTATCGCTGCGCGATGGCCGGAGCAGTGGTGTCATTCCGGGATGGGCGCTCGGCGAATGGTACCCAGACGCGCAGAGTGTGTGCGAGTGTGAATATGACAAAAAACTGGTCGCAGCCCTCCACTATTACGACGGACGTAAAGACAAGGAGATCGTGGTAAACGGCCTCACCGGCGCCCCCTTGATGACAGGCAGTGTCTGGCCGCTTTTCGTCGAAGCCTCCGGGCGCGTCGTGGCGCACGGCGACAGTTATTACGATGGCATCGTAACTCCCGCGCAGAAAGCGACCCTTGGCAGCAAACTCTCGCCGGTGCAGACATTCGTCGAATTCAACTTGAAAGATCCCAATAGAGCAGGCAGGGTGTGGACGGTGCCGGTACCTGCCGATGCTGCCAGTTTCTACTGCCTGGCATCTCCCACGCACGATCGCCTCCTCTGGATCGTTCAGTCGAATCGCATGACACCTCTGTCCGCGATCACGCAAAAGCTGCCGAGGCCATTTAAGCAGCCGACGCGGTATCTGTGCCGGTGGATGATCAGCAGTCTGGACGGCCGAAACATGCATACGATCACGGAATTCGACATCAGCGATCTGTACTTCAACCGACCCGACCTTGTCTCTCCCCAATGGACGCCCGACGGGAAACACATCAGTTTCGAGTACAAAAGCGCTCTGTACTGGATGACAGCGGACTAGAGCCCGTTCCGGAATGTGCATGGCCGCATCTGTCTGCTCGATCCAGGCGGTTTGCAAAGCATATTGCTCCCCCCATGCCAGGCGAATGTCCTTGACAGATAGCTCTGCCTGTGATATAATTCTTTCACTGTTCGCCCCAAAAGCGACGGTTACCTCAGGCGGTTGGCTCAGGGGTAGAGCGCTTCCTTGACACGGAAGAGGTCATTGGTTCAAATCCAATACTGCCTAT
>JAYTGR010000030.1:0-2828 GCA_043733205.1 Chthonomonadaceae bacterium | reverse complement strand
GCGCTGACCGCCTGCCCGACTGTGCCGACCAGAATATCCTTGATATAGCCGCCTTTTTCAATCATGATCTGACCCTGCCTCGCTTCCGATTCATTCCTTCTTCCGATTCCGCTTTCCGCCTGCGAATTCCTGCCCCGTTGGGTAATGGGTAATAGGAGTTATGGCTCGCTGGCAGGTGCCTTGCCTGCCAGATTTGTTGGATTCCTGCTTTCATAAACCATCCCCTTCGCAAGGAGCCTTTAGGCGAGCCTGGTAATACAGACATTCCCGCGCAAAATAGGCCATTCGACAGATGTTTTTTAGAGCATAAACCCCTAGAATAGGGTACGCTTTGACTGGATAAAGGCATCGTTTGAAGGAAATTAATACGTATGAACACTCCCGAGACCCTTCAGGAAGCCGTTTTTGAAAACGGCGGTGATCCTGCTGCTTTTGAACCTCCTGCTCAACAGGAAGCCGTCTGCCGCAATGCCTCCGATACTCTGGAGGACTCGGAGGCGTCTTACCGCTATCTCTTCGAGGCCAATCCGCAGCCCATGTGGATCTACGATTGCGAAACGCTTCAATTTCTGCTCGTCAACGCCGCTGCCATCTCGCGCTATGGCTATTCACGGGACGAATTTCTCGCCATGACCATCCAGGACATTCGTCCAGCGGACGATGTGCCTGCCCTCTTGAAATCCATCGTGATGAAGCTGCAGAATACAGCCAAACGCGGTGTCTGGCGGCATCAGAAGAAAAATGGAGAGATCCTCGATGTCGAGATCTCGGTCCACGACTTCCCCTTTCGAGGGAAGACCGCGCGGCTGGCGTTGATCAACGATATAACGGAACACAGACGCATCGAGAGGGCGCTTCAGCAGAGCGAACAAGAGCAGAGACAGTTGGCAGAACACCTGGAGAAGGAGAGAGAGCGCCTCGCCGAAGCGCAGGCGATTGCGAAAGTAGGCAGCTGGGATCTGAACCTGACGACGAATGTACTGTTCTGTTCGGAGGAGACATACCGAATTTTCGGAATGGATTGGACTGGGTCTGGAGACTCTTACGAGACTTTTCTGGAGCGTGTTCATCCTGACGACCGTGCCAATGTCAACAGAGCTTACACCGAATCGCTAGCCAACCGCATCCCTTACTCCATAGACCATCGCCTGCAGATGGCAGATGGCAGCATCCATATCGTCCATGAACGCTGCAAAACAGAATATGACGCCGCCGGACACCCGATACGCTCCGTCGGCACGGTGCAGGACATCACGGAACAGAAGCAGGCGGAGCAGGCGCTGCAGCATATCATGGAAGGCGCGCACTGTCTGCTCTGGCAGGCGGAGGTGGAAGACGTTGGAGAAGAATATCTGCGATGGACCATGCATTTTGCCAGCGAGCAGGCCGCACAGCGCTTCCTGCCCCTGCATGTGACTGGAAAACGGTCGTATGCAGACGCCTGGCACCTTTCGCGTCCTGCAGAGGACCGAGAGCGAACAGACCGCTACGGTGCGCAGGAGATCTGTGCGGGTCGGAGTTATCAGCAGGAGTTTCGGTGTCACGGCAAAGACGGAGCGCTGCACTGGCTTTCGGAGAATGTGCGTGTCGAGATGGTAGGGGAGGGCAAGTGGCGATGTACCGGCGTCTGTACCGATGTCACGGAACGCAAACTCGCTGAGGAGGCCGCCCGCACAATGACACGCGGGGCGCAGTGTCTCCTCTGGTACGCCTTTGTAGACGAGCAGCCGCACGGCTTACAGTGGTATATCGAGACTCCTGATGAAGAGGCTGCACAGCAGTTTTTCCCGGTTGCTCAGGGGCCAGGAGTTTCTTATACAGAGGCGTGGGCGCGCAGTCGTATGCCTGAAGACAGCGCTTTGATGGACGCTATAGGCACGGAAGCCCTGCTGAGCGGGAAGCAGGAATACACGAATCAGTTTCGCTGTCTGCGGGCCGATGGCGAATGGCGCTGGCTGAATGAAACGGTGCGTATCGAAGCGCTGACACCGGGGCACTGGCACTGCGTCGGAGTCTGCATGGATGTCACCGAACAGAAACGGGCTGAAGAAGAGCGCGATCGCTTCTTCACGCTTTCGCTTGACCTCCTGTGCATCGTGGATCCCAATGGTCATTTTACACGCTTGAACCCAGCGTTCGAAACGGTACTGGGATTTACCCAGACTGAGTTGATGGCGAGGCCCATACTGGATTTCGTGCATCCCGAAGATCGGGATGCTACGATTGCCCAGATCGAGAAAGTGAGCACCGGCGGACAGAATCTTCATTTCGAGAATCGCTACCGCTGCCGCGACGGCTCCTACCGCTGGCTGGCATGGACGTCCATCGCTTACGAGGGCGTCCGATACGGCGCCGCGCATGACATCACTCCTGTCAAAGAGGCTGAGATCGCGCTGCGCCGAGCCAACGAAGAGCTGGAGGCACGGGTTGCCCAGCGCACCACCCAGATCATGGAGGCCAACGCCCAACTCCGCGCAGCCAAACTGGAGGCCGACAGAGCCAATCATGCCAAGTCGGAGTTTCTTTCGCGCATGAGCCACGAACTGCGCACCCCCCTCAACGCCATCCTCGGCTTCGGGCAGATCCTCGACAGGGAGGCGCTCACCCCCCTCCAGCAGGAGAGCATCCAGTACATCCTCAAAGGCGGACGCCATCTGCTGGACCTCATCAACGAAGTCCTCGATGTCGCCCGCGTCGAAGCCGGACACATCGAACTCTCTCTCGAACCCATCCCACTCACCGAGGTCGTCTCCGAATCCTGCGCACTTGTCCGTCCTCTGGCTGCAGAGCGCAATATCTCTATCGACGCAGATGCTGCCGCCTTCGGG
>JAYTGR010000029.1:0-2835 GCA_043733205.1 Chthonomonadaceae bacterium | reverse complement strand
TGGCACGATGGACTAAAGTCCTTCGCTAGGGGCCTGCGGCCGAAGGTCCGCCTGCGCGGACTCAAATACGGTTCTCTGGCGAAAACTGAATGACCCTGGGTAAAATCAAGCGCCTCTGCGCCTTGTGGGCAAGCTGGTGAATATTTTGTGTCTGCCTGCCCGCAGTCCTGGCGAGGCAGCCTGTTTCGCGCCGGTTTTGCGTTTGACAAGGCGGACACATCGTGTTACAATAAGGCGCACGGGCGCGACCCGACCTCGCCGGAAATTTGGATGCTGACTTACGATCTACACAAACTGAACGATGTGGAACTTTTATGGCAGGAGCTCCGCGCCAGCCTGCCTGTGGCCGTCCAGGCATCTGTCGAAACCGCTTTCAGGCTGGCGGAACGGGTGCATGCAGGGCAGGTGCGCAAATCGAAAGACGACGCTGCTGTTCCCTATATCTCCCATCCTTTGCGTGTGGCGCGGATCCTGGCCGACGAGTGGAAGCGGACGGACGCAGAAACCATCGCCACTGCGCTGATGCACGATGTGATCGAAGACTGCCAGCCGCCCGAAAGCCGGGAACATCTGACGCAGGAGATCCGGCAGGCGTTTGGGAACGAAGCGGAGAGTGCGGTCTGGACGCTGACCAAGCCGGAGCCCGGCCCTATGGAAGTGCGGTATGCCCGCGATGCGCGCTATTTTTCCGAGCTTCGGAAGGCGCCGGAGTGGGTGCGGCTCGTCAAATGCGCCGACCGGGTGGACAACCTGCGCGACGCCTGCGCCTGGGGCAATCGCGATTTCTGGATTCGTTACAGCAGTGAAACGATCGGCTGGCACCTGTTTCTGGCGCGTGAAACCGCTCCGATCGCCGAAGTCGCGCTCTTTCAGGCCCTGGTCGAAGGCGAAAGAGCTATTCGAGGGCGCTTTCCGATCTGGGTGGACGGGCATATTGTCGATCCGATCGCCGCCGAAAGAATCCCGGAACATATCGCGCGCCGCTATGGTGTGGTCGGTCTGGCCCTTCAAGGCGAGACCCTCTATGTCGGGATGTGCGATGTAGCTGATGCCGCCGTACTGCGGGATCTGGCCCTCGTGACCCGACAGCGTATTCTGCCCGTTCTGCTTTCGGAAGGGGCCATGCAGGATGCGCTCGACGCTGGCCTCTACAGCCCTTTGCGATCGGACTGACTGCCCTGCCGCCCGGAAGACCCGCCTGCGGCCAGGGAGACGGAGAATTAAACCCGAGATGAGCGAAGCCTCCCCACGCACAGGGCCTGCCGATGCGGCTGGCCCCGCGCCTGCCCCTCCGTCTGTTTTGCCCGATTCCAGCGTTTCACGCCCGGCCCGCCCGCTCGGCGCACACATGCCGACGGCAGGAGGGCTGCACAAGAGTATCACGGCAGGCCAGCAGATCGGCTGTACCGCCGTTCAGCTTTTCACCGGCAGTCCCCGCCAGTGGAGCCATGCGCCCCTCGAATCGGAAGCGATTGCGGCCTTTCAGAAGGCGCGGGATGCCTCCGATATCGCGTTTACGGTGGCGCACGACTCGTATCTCATCAATCTTGCCGCGCCCGCAGCCGATGTGCTGGAACGCTCCCGCAGCGCCTTCCGAGGGGAGCTCGACCGGGCGCAGGCGCTGGGCATTCCCTGGGTCGTAACGCACATGGGAGCGCATCTGAACGCCGGAGAAGAGGCCGCCGTCGCGCGCCTGGTCGACAGCCTCAAGCGCATCCTGGACGAGACGGACAAGCTGGGATACACCGCAGGCATCGCATTGGAGACGACGGCGGGGCAGGGAACGGGCCTCGGCTGGCGGTTCGAACAGATCGGTGAGGTGCTGCGGGGTGTAGGGAAGCATCCCCGCCTGGGCGTCTGTCTGGACACCTGTCATATCTTCGTGGCCGGATACGACCTGCGGGACGACACGACTTATGCCCGGACCTGGGCGCAGTTCGACACGGAAATCGGTCTGGACCGGCTCAAAGTCATTCATGCCAACGACGCCAAGAAATCGCTTGGCAGCCGGGTCGATCGGCATGAGCATATCGGCGGGGGGGAGATCGGCGAGGCGGCGTTCGCACGTCTGATGACGGATCCTGCGCTGGCCCATGTCCCGATCATCCTCGAAACGCCCGATTCCGAGACGATGCACGCCCTCAATCTGGCGCGCCTGCAGCGTCTTGCGCAGGGGATGAGTCTGACCCTCGCGATCGACGTCCATTTCTTCGGGCACTACAGCGAGTTTTTCGACGGTCAGCCGCTGGCGGTACAGCTGCCTTTTGGAGCCAGTTTGAACGATCTCGCGCAGCAGCTCGTCAGTACCGATGACCGCCTGTCCGCGATCGCCCAGCACTGCCGTTTCGCGATCGACGCAGACTATGCCCTGCTCGACACCGTTTTGAAAGCAGACTGCACCGTCGCCGTTTTGCCTCCCATGAGCGGAGGTTAGTGGAGTAAAGCAATGGCTCAGGCCAAAATCGTTCGGGACAGCATCGATGTTCTCGCCGCAGCGAACAGTGTTTCCAGTGTTTCCAATGGAGCAGTCTGCACGTTTGTCGGTCAGGTGCGCGATAATGCGCGCGGCCGGGAAGTCGCCTACCTGGAGTACAACGCCTATATTCCTATGGCGGAGAAACAGATGCTGCGGCTCGCTGTCGAGGCGGAGGCGCGCTGGAAATGCGAAGTGGCCATCGTGCATCGTATCGGCCGCCTCGAACTCGGGGACGCCAGCGTGTTTATCGCGGTCGGGTCGCCCCACCGGTCGGAGGCTTTCGAAGCCTGCCGCTGGTGTATCGACACCCTGAAAGAGACGGTTCCGATCTGGAAGCGGGAAGTCTGCCCGGACGGCGC
>JAYTGR010000028.1:0-2844 GCA_043733205.1 Chthonomonadaceae bacterium | reverse complement strand
AACGCCCGACTACACGCCTCCGGAGCGCCAGAACGATCCCAACTCCGCCGCGCCTCTGACGCCCGAGCACGACCTGTTTGCGTTGGGTGTCCTGATCTTTCAGCTGCTGATGGAGGGCACACACCCCTTTGCAGGCGTCTACAAGGGCGAGTGCGATCCGCCGTCCTTCGAGGAGTGCCTCGCGGCCAGACACTTTCCTTACGGTGCGAAGCCCGGTCCGTATCGCCCCGGCAGACGCACCCTGCCCCGGCAATCCGCACCACTTCTACAGCGGCCATCTGCAATACTGTCCCTGGTGCGAGCGGCGCGACACCCAGCTGCGCGGCCTGGACCCATTCCCATCTGCACCGCCCGTGCCGGAACCGGTCCGGCTGCCTGTCACGCTCGCCCCCCGCCCTGCCCCTGCGCCTTCGCCTGCTCCCAGAGCGGCGCTGAAGTCGGCCCTCGGCGAATTCAACCGGATGCTCGGCTGGGTCGGTATGGTCTGTCTGGCAATCGTTGGCCTCGGTTTCGTCACCGGGCAGTTCCCTGCAGATTCCGGTCACATCGGCCCCCTGCAGGACATGGAAACCACCAGCACCATCCCCGATGCAAGGCCGCTCTCACCCGATTCTGCTGCGGCACAGCTTCCGCCCAAGCTCTTCACAGCGTCCTACGCCGATATCACGGCGACTTACAACGGCAGCACGCAGTTGGTCACCCTCAGACGCCCGCACGATCCTCACCCGCTCGTCCAGTTCGCGTTTCCCAACGACAAGTTCAGCGCCATGAAGTTTTCCAGCGACGGAACGAATATCCTGATTACCGAGCGAGACAAAAGCGTCGTCCGATGGAATATCGCCCAGCAGCAGTTCCAATAAGCGCGTATCCGCGAAGCATCCTCAGCAAAAAGGGTATCAGCCAGGGAATTCCCCGACCGATACCCTTTTCCCATTAATCTCGGAATCTAATAACTCATAGCCAGAACGGCATTATCCCTCGTTCGAACTTCGGCAAGGAGAAGAAATAGGATGAAACAACTACAAAGTTTCAATGCCAGAACGGCATTATCCCTCGTTCGAACACGTGGTCGTAGCGGTAGAAGGTAGCTTCCTCGAATTCGTTTCAATGCCAGAACGGCATTATCCCTCGTTCGAACCCTTGAGATCAGATTCTGATCTCGTTTGCGCTAACCTCTGGCACTTTTTGGCGCGAAAGCCGAAAAACGCCGATTTTGACCATAATTAAGTCCTTTCTGATCTCAGAGGGTTTGCGCTAACCCTCCCCTGTTTTAGGCATGCTAGGAGGTTAGCGCAAAGTATAGTCGAAATAAAACAGAGTAGTGTTTTACACGATCCAAATTTTCGGTAGTGCAGTATTGGTGGGGCGGCCCAGGGACTGGACATGGCCTGCGCAGGTTTTGCATTGTGGGTAAAAGCGCAGACTGTCGCCTTGTGCAAGATAGTTCGCCGCTCGTTTCAGAATCTCCTTCACTTCTTTGGGGTCCAGATAGGCTTCGAATGCACTTTTCTGCGTTCTCTTTCCTTGTATCCTCGGTGGCTGCGTGTCTCGAACGGAGCGGGGGTGCAAAGGTCAGGATCAGACTGCTGCAGGGCGTGGGGAGAGGACTTGAGCGCTGCGGCTGGGGAGGTAGATCTGGATACTCTGGTTTCTGCCGTATATCGGAACGGATTGGAGCGGATAACGGATCGGGTCCGTTCCAGAGCGGCCGTGGCCGGAGAAGGCGACGGCGTCGGTGTTCAGGACGACCTCGTAGTCGGTGGGGTCGGGGATCGGGAGGCGGAGATCGGCGTAAGAGGCGGTTGGGTGGAAGTTGAAGACGAAGACCAGAGGGCCGCGTCGGTAGGCTAACAGGCGGGCGCCTTCGTCGAGGAGCAGCTGCTCGATGAAGGGGTCGTGCAGCAGATCGAACTGCGTGTCGAGGGCCAGCATCGCCGTGTCGAAGTTCTGCAGATCGGCGTAGCGCAGCGTGTTATTGCGCACAAGCGACCACAGCCTGCGCGCGAAATGAAACGATTCGTTGTTGCCTGCGCGGGGAAAGTCGATCCATTCGGGATGGCCGAACTCGTTGCCCATGAAGTTGAGATAGGCCTCTCCGGACAGACTGAATGTCAGCAGGCGGATCAGTTCGATCATGGCGATGCCGCGCTCGACGACCATGTTGCCGCCCGGCTTGTGCATATTCGTGTACATCTCCGGACCCAGCATCCGGTAGAGGAGAGTCTGATCCCCGACCAGCGCCTGATCGTGGCTCTCGACGTACCCCACATGCTTCTCCCCGTGGCGGCGGTTCAGCAGGCGTAAGTAGATGTCGCCCAGCGGCCACTGCTCGTCCGGCCTCTCCTTGACCAGCTCGATCCAGTAGTCCGGCACGCCCATGTTGAGCCGGTAGTCGAACCCCACGCCGCCCTCGATGGCAGGCCGCGCCATGCCTGGCATCCCCGAGACGTCCTCTGCTATCGTGATGGCTTCGGCGCGGACGGAGTGCGCCAGGGTGTTGGCCAGCTGCAGGTAGAGCAGGGCGTCTTCGTCTACATTGCCGCCGAAGTAGTCGTCGTAACTCGCGAAGACGCGGGCGATGCCGTGGTCGCGGTAGAGCATACTGGTCACGCCGTCCAGACGCAGCCCATCGAAACGGTACTCCTCCAGCCAGTAACGGATATTGCTCAGGAGGAAGTGCCGCACCTGCGGCCTGGCGTAGTCGAACAGCTTGGAGTCCCACTGGGGATGATCGCCTGCCGCGCCCGCGTGGAAGAACTGGTAGGAGGTGCCGTCGAACAGGTCCAGACCCTCCTGCGTGTTTTTGACGGCGTGGCTGTGGACCAGATCCATCAGCACCAGCAG
>JAYTGR010000027.1:0-7888 GCA_043733205.1 Chthonomonadaceae bacterium | reverse complement strand
GCGGCGCGTACAGGAGATTTTTGGCCTCGCCCTGCACTTTGGCGGACATTGCCCAGCTCCACAGCATCGTGACATCGCCGTTCTTCGGACCAGCGGTCTTGTAGAAGATGATGTAAGTAACGCTGCAGATCGGGTAGCTGTTCGCGCCCTTGGCGTCGACGGTCGGCGTCTTGATATTGTGCGCCAGCTCCGCCGCATATTCGTTGATGGCGGCGCTGGTCGATTCCACAGTCGGCTCTACGAACTTGCCAGCGCGGTTTTTCACATTGCCGTAAGGCATTTTCTGGGTGACCGCATACGCCAATTCGACGTAGGCGACGGCACCGGGAGTGCGCTTGACCAGAGATTCCACGCCCTGACTGCCTTTGCCTCCGAGCCCGATGGGCCAGTTGACCGACTTCCCGGCTCCAGGGCCTGCTGCCCAGTCGCCGTTGGCCTTCTTCAGGTAGTTGGTGAAGATATACGTCGTGCCGGAACCGTCCGTGCGGTGAACCGGCTGGATCGGCATATCGGGCAGGTTTTTACCGGGGTTGGCCGCTTTGATGCGGGGATCGGCCCAGGACTTGATCTTGCCGAGGAAGATGTCGCTGATGATCTCCGCCGTGAACTGCAGGCCGCTGCCGACGCCCGGCAGATTGTAACTCAGGACGACCGCACCGCCCACTGTCGGAATATGGACGACGGGACCGGGCATCGAAGCCTCTTCCGCCGCAGAGAGCGGGGCATCGCTCGCTCCGAAATCGACGGTCTTGTTCTTCAGGGCATTGTAGCCTGCGCCGGAACCGACGGCCTGGTAATCTACGGACTTGCCGGTCTGCTGCTGAAATTCTGCAAACCATTTGGCGTAGATCGGCGCCGGGAAAGTGGCGCCCGCACCCCGGATCTGGGCGGAGGCGCCGATCGGAGCAAGGGCTGCCAGCGCGAGAACTGCGGCGGCAGCGAACTTGACCCCTTTGTATATCTGTTTCATCGATCTCTCCTTAAGTCGGAAACTGGGCTCGGCGCTCATACGCATTCGCTTTGGCCGAGGCCAGCCGGAATTTGCAAACTCAGAACGAGGTCTGGAAGTTGGACAGCAGGATCTGCCGCCGCGCTCCAAAGAAGGCAAATCCGTTGCCCTGCGTGTCTACATCGATGTAGTTGAGCTGGACCTTCGAGTTGTTGCCCCGCAGATAGTAGTTCACGCCCAGCGTATACTCACGCAGATTGTGGTGCGGCGTGACGAAGGTCAGATTGGTGCCCAGCCCCGTCGTCGTGCCGCCATGCACGGCAGGATCCCACTCGTCGTAGCGCGCGACGAACTGAACGCGCTTGTTGAGCGTGTGGGCATAGAGCGCATAACCGCCCAGGCCGATGGTCCGCGTGGCCGCGCCTGCGGCGGCATCGAGCGTGTAGGCTCCTTCCGCCTGGAACAGATGCGGACCGCTCTCCCACCGGAGCGTTGCGCCCGCCCGGTCCCGCTTGGAGCGCGGCCGGTAGTCGTCGATGTTGGAGCCGCCCCAGAGGCCGAGCGTCAGGTGCCGGATGCCCGTAAAGTAGGCATTGGCGTCGAGGAACTTGGTGCGGTCGGTATCGACGCCGTTCTGCGCGACGCCGTTATCGTCCCAGACCCCGATCATCGCATTGCCCAGAGCGCTCTTGTACCGGAAAGCCACCCCTGTATCGCGAATATCGCCGACCCGTCCGACCGTTGTCGGAAGCGTGTTCATGATCGAACGCTCGATCGTCAGGAGGTCTGCGGAGGAGTGCGTGCCCTCTTCGCTGAGGCCGGTCTTCTGCTGACCGATCTCGGCGCGGAAGTGGGGAACGATATTGTAGCCCACCCAAAGATCCTGCAGGACGGAGGCGTTTCCGACCCCGGTCTTGGCGAGGTCGAACATGGCGCGGAAGTCGGCTGCTTTGGTGATGCTGCCCACGAGGTTGATCTCGCCCCGGCGCAGACGAAACGTGTCGCCCACGCCGCCGCCGAAGGTGCGTCCGGGGGGCGTCGCGCTGAAGTTGCCGGTCGGGTTGCCGCCGAGAGTAGCGCCAAACGGAGCGCCGTACCAGGCCTGCAGCAGGCCGCCGACCGTCAGCTTCTCGATGCCATTGTTCATACCGACTTTTTTGGCCAGCTGCCCGTTGGTGTAGTTGCGGAGTTCGTTGATGTTCTCCAAAGCTTGATCGACCGCCGTCGAAGTGTCTTTGATCGCCTTTTCGTTATTGGAAATCCGCGTGTCAAAGCCGTTGACCTTCTCGTTCAGCGCACCGACCTGCTGTTTCAAGGCATCGAGGTCGTCTTTGGCCTTACTGAGGTCGGTGCCTATGACAAGCAGTTCCTTCTTAAAGTCGTCTACCAGGGAGCGGATCTCACCGACACTCGCTTTGAGAGCATCGAGGTCCGCCTGACTGGCTCCGGCAGGCGCGGGCTTCTGCTGTGCGAGCAGATCGTCCATCCGGTTGATGATGCGCTCGATGATGGTCGCCATTTCGTAGCGGGAGAGTGTACGGTTGCCGAGGAAGTTGTTGTCCGGCGGATAGCCTTTGATCAGGCCCTTTTTGGCAAGATCTTTTACGGCGGCGTAGGCCCAGTGTGTCGGGGAAACATCTTTGCCCACGTCCTGCGCCTGCGCCAATGCGGGAAGCGAAAGAAGCGAAAGTCCGACACACGTCACTTTCCAGGTGTTGTTCATCAGGTCTACAGTCAGCCTTTCTGGTTTCGAGGGAGAGGGATAATAAGGTATTGCCAGGTTGCCTCTTGCTTTACTTACTCATGAGAAGCAGATGGATTATGTCCTGCTTATGTTAAGACAGCATTAAGGTTGTATTAAGAGAAGATTAAGAAAAGGTTAAATTTGGGTTGGCGGTACGGCACAGAGGAATCGTTCTGTGTGAGAGGGAACAGGCGTTCCAGGTATCGAGAGGGCGATGCACCCTACAATAAGAGGAGCGAACAGCATGACAAAACAGGGGTTTAAAATCGGGAGAGCCGGGCTCCTTCTCGCTGCTTTACTGGTGATGGGCAGCACGACGGTCGTCGGTCGTGCAAAGGCACAGGGCGAAAAGACGGCCGCCATCGTCAACGGGGAGATCATCACGGAGGCGGAGTTCTTCGATCGCCTGCAGCGTCTCCACGCCCAGTCTTTCGTAACGCCGAACAATCAGCTGCGGGGCGAGACGGCGGGCCTGCTGGTTCTCGACATGATGATTACGGAGCGTCTGACCCTCCAGGCGGCGAACAAGGCAAACCTCGCGCTTTCCGACACCGAGACGGCGACCGAACTGGCGAACCTGAAGAAACAGCCGCAGGTCGCCGCCGGGCTGACCGCGCACCAGTTCACGGAAGAGATGCTGAAATACGACATTCGGATGCAGGGCGCCCGCTTCAAACTGGCGACTGCCGGCGTCAAAGTCACACCGGAAGAGGTGGAAAAGTTCTATAAAGCGCACATTGCGGACTATACCGTTCCGGAGCAGTGGGGAATCTCAGTAATCCGAACGGGCAATCTGGACACCCTGGCGAAAATCGATGCCGACCTCAAAGCCGGCAAATCGTTTGCGGAGACCGCCAGACTCTATTCGGAGGATGCTGCCACCAGAGACAAAGGCGGCGACAGCGGCGTGATCGCGGCCACCGATACACGCGTCCCCCTGGCGCTGAGAGAGGCCATTCGGCCTCTCACGCCCGGGGGGGTCTCGCCTGCCGTAAAACTCGAACAGGACTTAGGACCCAACAAGCCCAAATTGGTGACCTGGTGGCGGCTGCTGCTCCGGACCCGCGAACTGGAGAGCGTACGTCCCTTCGACGACCTGAAACGCGGCCTCGAGCGCATCGCTCTGATCGATAAAGCGGGCGGCTACCAGGTCGGCGACAGGAAGGTGGCGGACCTTCGGAGCCAGTCCGCGGTCAAAATCAGTCTGCCGGGCTACGAAAGCCTGGAGAGCAAACACTGACAGGGCTGCCTGCCGCAGAGAGTTGGAAAAAGAGACGAGGCTCCCGCGCACTGCGCGGGAGCCTCGGGGGCGTCTGTGCAGACGAGCCGATTCAGAGGATGTAACGGGTCAGATCTTCGTCTTTCACGATGTCGTCGAGACGGTGATGGACGTAAGCTGCGTCGATTAGAATCGTTTTGTCTTCACGGTCGGAAGCATCGAACGAGACATCTTCCAGCAGCCGTTCCAGGATCGTATGCAGTCGGCGCGCCCCGATGTTTTCCGTGCGGCGATTCACTTCGGCGGCGACGCGGGCGAGTTCCGCGATCCCGTCCTCGGCAAATTCGATGGAGATCCCTTCGGTGCCGAGCAGACTGACATACTGGCGCGTCAGCGCGTTTCGCGGCTCGGTCAGGATGCGTTTGAAGTCGGACTCCGTCAGATTTTCCAGTTCGACGCGTATGGGCAGACGGCCCTGAAGCTCCGGAATGAGATCGGACGGTTTGGAGACGTGAAACGCGCCGGCAGCGATGAAGAGGATGTGGTCGGTCTTTACAGGCCCGTGCTTGGTATTGATGGTCGAGCCTTCGATAATGGGGAGAATATCGCGCTGAACGCCTTCGCGGGAAACGTCCGGGCCTCCGCCGCCAGCGCCCCGATTGGAGCCTGCGATCTTGTCGATCTCATCGACGAAGATGATTCCGGTCTGCTCGGTACGCTGGATCGCTTCGCGCAGCACGGAGTCGCGGTCGATGAGCAGCTGAGCCTCCTCGGCAGCGAAGATCTCTTTTGCCTCCGCGATGGTGACTTTGCGCTGCTTCTGCTTACGAGGAAACATGCCGCCGAGGGCGTTCTGCATATCCATACCCATGTTTTCGTCCATGCCCTGCCCTGAGAGGGCCTGCATAAACGGCATCGGCTGGCTCTCTTCCACCGTGATCTCCACCGTTTCGGTGTCCAGCACTCCCGCCAGGATCTGCGGCCGCAGCCGCGCCCGGATTCGCTCCCGCCGTTCGCGATCGGTGCGCACATCGGTATCGCGCTCGGCCTGGGCAGCTTCGTCCTGCGCCGTCGTATCGACGGCCTCCGCAGGGGGCGTTTCCGTTGTGGTTCCTCCCCCGAACATCCGGCTCATCATCTGCTGAATGTCACGGGTGATATCGGACTTGTCGCCGCCGGAACGGCGGGCAGGCTGGGGCGGCTGCAGAGGCTGCATGACATCCAATATGCGCTCGACGGCGCGTTCGGCGGCAGTGGCTTTGACTTCTGCGATCTTTTCCGTTTCCACAAGCCGTATAGCGATCTGCAGGAGATCACGCACCATCGAATCGACATCCCGTCCGACATAACCGACCTCGGTAAACTTGGTCGCTTCCACTTTAATGAACGGCGCACGTGCGAGTGTAGCGAGCCGCCGGGCGATCTCCGTCTTGCCTACCCCAGTAGGCCCGATCATCAGAATATTCTTGGGAATGACCTCATCCCGCAGATCCTCCGGCAGCAGACGGCGGCGGTAGCGGTTGCGCAGAGCAACGGCTACCGCCCGTTTCGCCTTGTTCTGTCCGACGATATATTTGTCCAGTTCCGCAACGATCTGACTGGGGGTCAACTCTTCCGTAAATTCGGCCATTGTTCTCGGTGGTCCTTCGGCTGTGCTGTTATCTCCTCACCTATACGTGCCGGGCAAGAGATAGATTTCATTATACACCCGAATGGACGGCGAGGGCGAACCTATGGCACCGGCATGAGGCCGCTGTCGGTGGGAACCGAGGGAGTTGGAACGCACTGGGCGGAGATGATGCCTTCCGAGGCCAGCTTCGCATGACCGTCCACGAAAAAGGCAACGCGGTCCGGACCGTAAGTGGTATTGCCCGGTGTCGCGTTGGCCCAGGCTTTCACAGCTTCCGCCGCGCCGATATGAAAAGAGATCACTTCGGCGCCCATATAGGTCTCGGACGGCAGCGGGATCGCAGCGAGACTGCCCAGGCGCGTCATCACCGTGTTCAGACAGTAGCTCGACTTCTCCACCTTCCAGACCGGCTGGCCCTGCGAGGGATCGTTGACCAGAGAGGCAGGAATTCCGACATCGCTCGGGCACTTGAAGAGATCGATGCTCTTGATGTAGGGCTGCGCGTAGATAGTCGCATCGTAGGTGACGCTGTCATTGCCTTTGAGGTGAGGCCGGCAGGGTTTGCAAGGGTACTTATTCGTAAACGTCGAGGATCCGCCCCACTGCGAATTGGAAGGCGAGTTGGAGGGCGGGAATGTCTCGTCGTTGTCCTGCACGTACATCATCCAGCCGAGGCCGATCTGTTTGACGTTCGAGATGCAGACGGTGCGGCGCGCGCTCTCACGCGCTCTGGCGAACACCGGAAAGAGAATGGCCGCCAGAATGGCGATAATGGCGATAACGACGAGCAGTTCGATGAGGGTAAACCCCGTAGCGGGAACGCGCGGTCGGCGGTTCATAATAGACGATCTCCTTAAATGACTCGAATGAGCGGATGCAATGAGTGCGCGGGCGCCGCGAGAGTCCCGCCTTCTGCGACGCTGCTATGCGGAGACAGCCGTATCCTGGACGAGACGGCCGTCCCGCAGGGTCAGCTGACGCGGCGCCGCAGCGGCAAGGGTCGTGTTGTGAGTGACGACGAGAACGGTTAGACCGTCACGATGGAGCTGCTGAAACAGAGCCAGAATCGCCGCACCGCCGGCGCTGTCGAGGTTGCCGGTCGGCTCGTCGGCGAGCAGCAGGCTCGGCGAATTGATCAGAGCGCGGGCGATGGCGACGCGCTGCATTTCACCGCCGGAAAGTTCGTGCGGACGGTGGCTATGGCGATGCGCCAGACCGACCCTTTCCAGCAGAGACCGGGTCTGGTCCGCAGCCTTCCGCCGTGAAAACAGGGTGGGGAGGGCGACATTCTCAGCCACGGTTAGAGTGGGAAGCAGTCCGAAATGCTGAAAAACGAATCCGACCTGTTCCCGGCGCAGCCGCGTCAGAGCGCCATCCTTCATCCCAGCCGTGGAGGTGCCGGACAGGGCGAGCAGGCCGGACGTCGGCGTATCCATGCAGCCGAGCAGGTGGAGCAGGGTCGTCTTGCCGGCTCCGGAAGGGCCGACGATAGCGACGAACTCCCCGGCCGATATGGTGAAAGAGACATCGTTCAGTGCATGAACCCGTTCCATTCCCCGCTGATAGGTCTTGGTAAGACCGTCGGCGCGGATCAGAATGGGCAGCACCGGATCGCTGCCGACAACAGAGCGGGTTTCTATCTCTGCCATGACGCTGTTCATAGGCCTCCTCCGGTACGTATCGCTTCGATGGGGGTAAGGCGGGAAGCCCGCCATGCAGGCAGTAGGCCCGCGACGCTTCCGAGCGCCAGGGCGACCGCCAGGCACGCGAGCAGCAGGCCCGCCTCCGGGCGTATCAGTGTCTCGGTCGGCGCGAACGGCAGGCGGTCGCGCATCCAAGTTTCGATCGCGTGAGAGCCGAGCAGGGCCAGCGCTGCACCTGCGATCCCCCCGACAAGACAGACCTGCACGGTCTCCAGCCAGATGAGCCCGAAAATGTCGAGGGGCGAGGCGCCGACGGCGCGCATGACGCCGATCTCACGGGTGCGTTCCGTGACGGCCATGAGCACCGTGCTGCTCACGCCTGCCCCGGCGATCAGCAGCGCGACAATGGCAACGCAGCCGAGCAGAGCGCGAGTCGAGTTCACGAGGCCCTGAATGGTATGAAACAGGTGCGCCAGCGGCACGACGTTCATGTCCATGCCGGCATCGCAGCCCCGCAGATCGCTGACCACGCGATCCAGATCGCTGGGATCGGACAGACGCACGAGGATGTGTGTCAGCTGGTTCGGCCTTTTGAAAATGCGCTGCGCTTCCGCCAGCGGCATATACGTAAAATCGTCATCCGCGCCCTGGGTCGGAGCGAGGATACCGCTGACCACGCCGGTCTCACCGGGCAGACCGGGCA
>JAYTGR010000026.1:0-2853 GCA_043733205.1 Chthonomonadaceae bacterium | reverse complement strand
CGTTGCGAGACGCGGCATTCGGTGCAGAACAGGGAGTGCAAGCGGCCCGCAGGCCTGCCGCTGCTCTTAATGCGATGACAGTTCATGGAGGATCTCCTTCTGCGGGCGGGCGGCGGCAATGGCAGTTGGCCCGGAAACAGAAACGGCAGGGCCAACGGCGGAGGCAGCTTTAGCAGAGATTTTGGAGGCAGCAGCGCTCCCGCCGACCGAGGCGGCTTCGGCTTCCAGAAGTTCACGCAGGCGCTGCCGCGCCGTGAAAAGACGGGACTTGACCGTACCGGGCGGGACTTCCAGAATGGCCGCGACCTCGCCGATAGAGAGTTCCTGAATATGATAGAGCAGGAAAGCCTCGCGGTGTTCGGGGGTGAGCTGCGCCAGAGCATGGGGCAGGACCAGGGTCTCCCATTCGTGAGAGACGGCAGGGGCCGCGAGATGGGCAGCGGCGTCCAGGGAGGCATACTCACGACGGTCGCGCAGCCAATGCGTGTACTCGTGATAAGCGATGCGGTGCAGCCAGGTCGCCAGACTCGATTGATGGCGGAAATTGGGGAGCGCCTGCCAGGCCCGAACGAACGTCTGCTGGGTGAGATCTTCGGCAATGTCCGAGCGGCCCGTGAGGTAACGCAGCAGGCGGAAGATACGCGGGTAGTTGAGAGCGACAAACTCATCGCCCGCCCGCTTATCGCCCCGTTGTATGCGCCATACCAACCAGCTTTCTCTCATGCATGTCCCCTTTCCGCAACGGTTCAGTGTCAGAGAGCCCGTAGGGACGCAGACGGTTCACGCAGGCTGAAAAAACAGTCAGGACTCCTCGCGGGAGAAGGGGAGGGACCATTGGCGGGCGGCATCGCCGCTGGGAGCAGGGTGGAGTGCGGGGAGGGCATCGAGCAGGCGTGCGACCGCGCGCTCGCGGAAACCGGGTGAGGTCACGACCGGGGGGACGGCTTCGCGGAGCATGGCACGCGTCTGTTCGAGGGTCCGGGCCTCATAGGAACAGGCGGCACAGCGCAGGAGGTGACGATCGACCCGCCGGTTCAACTCCTCCGCCAGTTCGTTGTCCAGATGTGCATCGAGCAGGGTGCGTATCTCTTCACAGCGCATCGTGTGTCTCTTCCTCTTCTTCATCCCACAAGGCGGTCAGCTGCGTGCGCAGAGCGCGGCGCGCCCGGTACAGCAGCGATTTCGTCGCGGGCAGCGACCTCTCCATGATAGCAGCGACTTCGTGCGCGTCCCACTCCTCGACATCGCACAGTGTCAGCACCAGCCGATGCTCTTCCGAGAGCTGGGCGAGCGCCTGACGCACCACGAGGCTCGTCTCCATCTGCGCTGCGGCCTGGCCATGATCGGTGTGCCGCTCGAAGGCATCCGGCTCCAGCAGCAGCAGGCGCGGCTGCCGGAGTCTGTCGATGCACAGGTTGCGCGTGATTCCGAACAGCCAGCCTCGAAACGGACACTCGCCCCGAAAATCTGCGGCCCGCTGAAACGCGCGCAGAAAAGCCTCCGTGACGACCTCTTCGGCATCCTCGCGGCTGCCCAGCAGGTGACGGGCGAAGGCGAAGACGCGATCGACATGCAGGTCGAACAGCACACCCAGCGCCTCGGCCTCACCCGCCTGGAGGCGAGCGACCAGACGTTTTTCGTAGGGGCTTTCATGATGCGACTCTATCGGAGCGGTGGGCATAGCCTGATCCAGGATGTCCTTCCCCCATGACGACGGGGCGGGCATCGAAAAAGTGTCGTGCGCCGCCAGCTTTTTTTGACGTCGGAGAAACACGGCGTTCGCGCAGGATAAGTTTACCCTCTCTTGAAAACTTTTTTCGGATTCGAGCGAAGTGCAGTGAGTGTGAACGACTCACAGTAAGAATCATTTGGAATCAACCAGACTCAGTCGGACTCAATCCCTGACAATTAAACAGAGTTAAACACAGAAAACAAGGGAGGAAACGAGGAGATTCCCGGTGAATGTCGGGGGGCGTGACCGTGAGACCGCGCCAAATCCATCCCGTGGAAAGAGCCAATAAGACGAACTATGACCGGAGAAAATAACCTCGACGATCTGCCCTTGAACACTGTCCTTGTCGGAGACTGCCGGGAACTGCTCAAGACCCTGCCTGCAGGCTCGGTCGATCTGATTTTTGCCGACCCGCCCTACAATCTCCAGCTGCGCCACGAACTGTGGCGGCCGAATATGACGCATGTCGATGCGGTAGACGACGATTGGGACAAGTTTGTGAGTCTCGAAGAGTACGACCGTTTCACGCGGGAATGGCTGGCAGCCTGCCGCACCGTGCTGAAGGACAACGGCACACTGTGGGTGATCGGCTCTTACCACAATATCTATCGGGTCGGAGCGATTCTGCAGGACCTCGGCTACTGGATCCTGAACGATATCGTCTGGACCAAGACGAACCCCATGCCCAACTTTCGGGGCACCCGTTTCTGCAATGCGCACGAAACCCTGCTCTGGGTATCCAAGTCCGAGAAGCACACCCACTACACCTTTAATTACAAGACTCTCAAAGCGGGGAACGACGACTTGCAGATGCGCAGCGACTGGCATATTCCGCTCTGCACGGGCGACGAGCGCCTGAAGCACAACGGCGAGAAGGCGCATAACACCCAGAAGCCGGAAGCGCTCCTGCACCGGATTATTCGGGCCTGCACCAATAAAGAGGATGTTGTGCTCGACCCCTTCTTTGGGACCGGCACGACGGGAGCGGTCGCGAAGAAGCTGGGGCGGAACTGGGTCGGGATCGAGCGCGAAGCGCACTATGCCCGCCTCGCCGCAGACCGCATCGCGGATGTGGTGCCGCCGCTGATCCCGGACGAGCTGCTGCCGCCGCAGCTGGATGC
>JAYTGR010000025.1:0-2855 GCA_043733205.1 Chthonomonadaceae bacterium | reverse complement strand
CGGTGCGCATCGGGATCGATGTCGGCGGGACTTTTACGGATGCGGTCGCGCTGGAGGATGGGACGGGCGAACTGCTCGGTCAGGTGAAGATACCTACGACACATACGGCGCCGGAGGGCGTGGCTCTGGGCATCGTGCAGGCCCTGCGGCAGCTGATGCAGACGGTGGGAATCGCGGCCGAGCAGGTGCGGTTTATCGCGCACGGCACCACTCAGGCGACCAACGCGCTCCTGGAGGGCGACGTCACGCCGGTCGGTATCATCGCGACCGGCAAAGGGCTGGAGGGCGCGCGGGTGCGTTCAGAGACGCAGGTCGGCAGCCTGGAACTCGCACCCGGCAAGAAGCTGGAGACATTTCACGCGTTTGTCGAGACGGATGAGTTCGGGCCTGCAGTGCGGCTGCTGCGGGAGCGTGGAGCGGGCGTCATCGTGGCGGCCTCGGCGTTTTCCGTGGACGATCCGGCGATGGAGCAGAAGATCATGGCGGCGGCCGCCGCCGAGGGTCTGCCGGCGACAGGAACGCATGAGATCTCCAGCCTGTATGGGCTGCGGGTGCGGACGCGGACGGCGGTGATCAACGCTTCGATCCTGCCGCGCATGGTCGAGACAGCGGATATGACGGAGCGCTCCGTAGAGCAGACCGGCATTCCCGCCCCTCTGATGATCATGCGCTGCGATGGCGGCGTGATGACGGTCGGCGAAGTGCGCCGTCGCCCGATTCTGACGCTGCTATCCGGCCCTGCCGCCGGTGTGGCGGGCGCACTGATGTACGAGAAGGTGTCGCAGGGGCTGTTTCTGGAGGTCGGCGGCACCAGCGTCGATATCAGCGCCGTGCGGGATGGGCGCGTCATGGTGGAGTACGCGGAGGTAGGCGGACACAAGACCTACGTGCGCTCGCTGGATGTGCGCACCGTCGGAGTGGCGGGCGGCTCGCTGCTGCGCCTTGCCGGGGGGCGCATCACGGATGTCGGCCCGCGCAGCGCCCATATCGCGGGTCTGGAGTATGCGGTCTATTCCGATCCCTCAAAGATTGTCGCCCCTATCCTCGAAAGTTTCGCCCCACGCCCCGGCGATCCATCCGACTATCTGCGCATCCGCTGTGCGAACGGCAGCTGCTTTGCCCTGACTACGGCCTGCGCCGCCAACCTGCTTGGCTATGTCCTGCCCGAACACTATGCTTACGGCAATGTGGAGGCGGCACGACGGGCATTTGCGCCTCTGGCAGAGCGGCTGGGCGGAACAGTGGAAGAGGCCGCGCAGGAAGTGCTGCGCGTGGCGGCCGCGAAGGTGACGCCGACGATCGAAGCTCTGCTGCAGCACTACAAACTGGACAAGCGCGGCACGACATTGATCGGAGGCGGAGGCGGAGCGGCGGCACTGGTCCCCGCTCTCGGCGCGGCGCTCGGCATGGAGTGGCGGCTGGCGCGCAATCATCAGGTGATCTCCCCTATCGGCGTGGCGCTGGCCCTGGTGCGTGAAACCGTCGAACGCACCCTCCCGGCTCCCACGCAGCAGGACATTCTGCGCGTGCGGCGGGAGGCGGAAGAGGCCGCTCTGCGCTCCGGCGCGGCGGAAGGAACCATCGAAGTCCATGTCGAGGTCGATCCGGTGCGCAGCCTCGTCCGTGCCACCGCGACCGGCGCGACCGAACTCCGTGCCCGCGATGCCCAGGCTCCGACACGCACAGAAGCAGAACTCCAAACCATCGCCGCTGCCGCCATCGGCAGTCCCATCGTCAAGACCGTCGCGCATATCGGAGGCTGGTGGGTCTTCGAGGGTGTCCTGACCGAAAAATCTCTGTTCGGCCTGATGCGCAAAGAGCGTCACATTTTCCGCGTACTGGACAGCGAAGGCATCGTTCGCTTAGCCAAAGAGGCATTGACCGTGCAGGTCAGCCCTGTCGGAAAGTGGCAGACCGCCCTCGACCACACTCTCAAGATCGCAACCACTTACGGCGACGCTGGAGCCGTCCTGCCCGACCTCTATCTGCTCTGCGGCAGCCGCCTCATCGACCTCTCCGGCCTCCAGACCCGCGACCAGATCGCCGCCCTCGCCGCCACCGAACTCTCAGGCTATCCCCCCGAAGAGCCCCTCGCCCTCCTCTGCCTCCGCCGCCGCGCCTGAACTCGACGCATTGTACCAACCCGAAGAGGACAACCTCTCATCGAATAAAGAGTATAGGGCAGTATCCAAACGGAACAAGCGGATCGAACTCGCCATGATCGGTAGTGACTACCGTGCCTCCCAAACGCCGCGCCAGGGTCAGGCAAAATCCGTCCGGTAGTGACATCGCATGACGCCCCTTGAATGACGCCGCTTCTTTCCAAAACACTTCGTCGTTGTCGTCACGAAAGACAATATCGAGTTCCAGCAGGTCCTGTATCGTGCTTTCTGCCAGCGTCTTCCCGCCTCGCCGAAAGTAGATATAATAAATTTCGGTAAGGTTGAAGATGTGTGCATAGCAGATACATCCTGGTTCCGTCAGCACCTCCTCTGCGACATCTGCACCGGGTTCACCATCCAGAAACGCAATCATAACACCCGAATCCAGTGCGCAGTTCACCGCTTGCGCCTCTCGACCTGCGCTTCTTCCTGCTGTTTATCGCGTTGGCGTTCCTGTTGAAGTTCCTCACTGCCCGATCCAGCAAAGACCGTATGCGCATATTTGCCGCGAATGCTTTTCACCCTGGCGGTGCGCTCTATATCGCGTTTTGAAACAGTGACAGCCTCTTCATGAACTGTTCCTCCCACTATCGTTTCTGGCATTTGCGTAACTGTTTGATGTACGAATGCGTTTCGCCAATCCCGAAGATTCAATAGGATCTCTTCTTCAGAAAACCCATTCCGAGGAGCGGC